>CAZUFQ010000568.1:0-5103 GCA_964618735.1 uncultured Enterobacteriaceae bacterium | reverse complement strand
CAGAACACCTTTTCGGCCTGCGCTGCCGAGAAACGCTTTGATGAGCGCAACCACATTGATGTCGTTGTTGGTCACACCGGTGTCAAGGCCCATTACGTCTATCCGGACCTGGGCGAACTCTTGGAAAAGCTCGATGCCATCACATGGCATCAGGATGAACCGTTCGGTTCAACGAGTATTTATGCGCAATGGAAAGTCTTTGAGCTTGCCAAGAAGTCATATGTGAAAGTGTTGTTGGATGGACAAGGGGCGGATGAACTACTTGCCGGCTATCATGGGTTTTTTGCCCCGCATTTTGCCGGTCTGTTTGCCGCCAGGCGATGGGGGACACTGCTTCGGGAGATGCGCGCGGCTAAACGTTTTCATGAGCTGAGCTATATCAGGTCCGCCAAGTACCTTGCGAACGCCCTCCTACCTGAACCGTTGCGTCAGCCCTTGCGGCGGTTTGAGCCCCCGATCGATGATTTCTTTGTTGGTGATCGGGTGCCATTTGAAGACCAGCCCAACGTCGGGCTGGCTCTTGAGCCACTTCTGCAACGGGGCCGCTTCAAAAGATTTGTAATCCGCATGAGAGGGAAAGAACAAGACGAGCTTCTGCTGCGGTTTGATTCCCAACGCCTGACGCGTCGCGGCGATGCTCTCGGGATGAGTCGCGCGTTCGCGGGCTTTCCATAAGTCAATATTCCCCAGCATGGGAATTTTGTCCGGGCTACACCCGGCGGCAATTAACATCTCCTTGGTGGCCTCGCCCCACACCACACACGCTGTGGAATAATCCGTATGGAAACGGTTGAAAGGCACGCTCGTGTAAAACAGACCTTCTTGGAACGTGACATAGGGAATCCCCAAGACGTGCGAGAGGTAGCCCAGAATCTTGCCCCACGGATTGAGCTCATGGAGCGCGAATAGCAGATCAGGTTTTTCCACTTCGAGCATGCGTTTGAAGCAATAGAGATTCTCAACCGCCGACACGATGATTTTATCTTGAATGGGGATCGGAATGGCTTGCAGCACAGGTTGTGAAAGAAAAAGCTGTTGCCACATTGGACGTAGGGCGCGACAGGCCGCAGTCGCCTGTTCGGCGAGCTCTGGCGTCGCATAGTCGAGGGCGTGACGGTAGGGTAGCCCCGCGTCATTCAGGGTGATCTCGAACGCGGCTTCGGCGGCGGCGGTGAAAAAGACGACCTCGACGCCGCGCTGACTCAACTTCTCCATAATAGGGACGAGGAGTCGATTGTGATGCGGCAAAGCGATGAAGCACAGGGCCTTTTTTCCGTGGAGAATATCCATAATGTTCTTTGTTCCTTTTGCCTCTAGCAGTGTGAGGATTTGCTCAGATCTCCGTCTCCACGGGACTTCCAGCGTGAGGAGCGGTCACTTTCAGTGGATTCTGTAACAACGCGCGCGCAAGATCGACAAGCCTCGCTCGGTTCAGCGCTCCACGCTCTCGCCATTCTTGAATCAAATCGGGAAGACGCTCGGGTTGCGGCTCCCAGTACAGATATTCTCCGCCCCAGCCGCGTTCTCCCATGGCTTGGCAGATAATCGTCGGTTTCAAGCAAAGCCCTGCGCGTTCCGTTGTACTGCCAGCGCAAGGAGCAATGACCAGATCAGCGAGTTGCAGCAACAAGCCCATACCGATCCGTTCGTCAATAATGACATGCGGCAGCGCACGCAGCTCACGATCATAGGATTTCATGACCAATTCTCGTTCACAGTATTGTCTACGGATGGTGCGCGCTTCGACCCGCACCACCACGCTCAAAGGCCCGGGCACCCGCTGGAGCGCCTCTAAGATCTTGCGCGCCTCCCACAGAAACGCCACATGGTGGGGAATCATGACCACGAACCGGTCAGCGGGAAGCTGGAGAATTTCTCGCGCCTGCGTCTCCTTCTCCAGATACGCCTCAACATAGTTGTCTTCTCCCGACCACAAGAGGTAGGACTCCTCCCATTTCAACAGCGACACTTGCGACGGTTGCGCAATCCCTTGACGAAGGAGAAACTGGCGCGACCACTCGCTTTTGACCGCGTAATGGTGCGCCGGGAAATAGCTCAACGTGTGTTTATTCCCTAAGGGACTCACCTCGATCGCCAGCACCGGAATGCCTTTCGCAGACGCCTGCGCCGCAAGCCAGGTATAAAGGCCGCAACCGCCTTTGGTGTTATTGTCGACGCCCATCATCGGCATAATGATGAGGTCCGCGTCAATTTGCGTGGGCGGTAGGGCCCCCCACAAGGTCAGCGAGCCGGCAAAGTCGTCGAGCGCTAACACTTTGCATAAAGGCAATTCACTTCCAGGGATCGCCAAATCAGCGGACTGGCGGATAATGATATCTGTCGCCAAGAGCCGTTCTTCTTCGGAAATCATTCGTGGGGAGATGTCGACCTGCCACACGCGCAAGCCTAATCGTTCCCCTTCTGCCGCTTTCTCCCGGTCGTTGGTGACCATAAGGATATCCCAACCGCTCAAGTCCTTGAGTCGACGCGCCAGGCGCCAAATCTTCCCTTCCGAATACGCACATTCGGCATCCCCCACGGCAAATAAGATTCGCGGGCGATTCACACCAGCAGGTGTTTGCCCAGTCGCCAAGCGCTCTTTCTGTTTCCCTTGCCTCTGTTTTCCCATCGTGGAATCCTTTCCAGCTGTCTCACTTAGGCTTGACCCCCACCAACGCGAGATACTCGACGTAGAGCTCATCGTCAGGTCCGCTACGACTGTGACGTTCGACCATCGCGAGGTCGAATCCACACTCGCGAAAAATCTTTCGGGCCAAAGCGGGCGACCAAAACGAGGTCTGACCGTTGTGGGCCAGCGGCATAGCGGGGTTGGCAATGTTGTCCACCGTCACGGCGTCAAGAAAGTTCCCTCCGCTACAGCGGTACATGATCGACGCATCAGAAAGCCGATAGCTGAAAAAGCGGCCTCCTGGTCTGAGGCAGCGGTAAATCTCCGTCAGCGCCCGACGCGACCCTACCATTGACGTGTGTTGTAAACTCACAACATCACAAATAACGTCGAAATACGCATCAGCAAAAGGTAAATGTTCAAAGGACGCAGCGACGAGCTGCGCGACAACGCCCCATTTCTCTTGGAGATGAGTCGCAGCCGCGGCGAGTGCAGCCACGCTGGCGTCAGCGCCGTGAACGGCAAACCCTTCTTTTGCTAGCATCCAAAGATTTCTGCCGCTGCCGCAGCCCACCTCTAAAATTTTTACGCCTGCGCGTTCGCTCCGCGACAATGAACCGTAGTGAGCGGCGACAAATTGGATCAGTTGTTCGCTGGGATATAACCGCTGCGCGGCTACTCCTACCCGCCGGTACTGTTGGTCAAAAACCCCTACCGTCTGTTGTTCGTACCTATCCATAGAGTAAGGCCTTCCTTGTCCCACAAACAGTCTACTTAGGCCGTTGGGTGTTTAGCCGCCGTCTCAGCGTCGGCGAGAAAAACTGTTTCGGCGTAGCGCTCTACTCGTTCGTGATACACGCGAGCGAAAAACTCCCGCGAGTAGAATTTTTCCCACCGATAGAAAGGGACAGTGCTGCCGCCAAAGCCGCGCTTAAAGGCGGCTATGGCTAATTCTTTCTCGCTTGGCAGATCATGCAGTAAAGGGCCGAATTGTTGGACGCCAAGCTCGTACCAGGCGCACCCATGCTCCAGTAACCATTGGAGGGCCCGACCCTGAAGGGCGTGACCGATGGGATGACGCTTCCAATCAGGATGATTACACGCCGACCCGTAATACGCTTTATCTTTGTAGACAAAAAGATAGATCCACCCTACGTCTTCTCCATCTTTGGTCGCGCCTACCAGCACCGCTTTCCCTTCCTGAATCCAGCGAAACATCAACGCAAAAGTCAGGGCCGGTCGCGTCACGCGGCCCGCGGCCCGCGCGTGCAACAATCGGTAGCGCGCGAAAATCTCTTCGGTAATAGAAGCGGCGTCATAACAGGTCACGTCGAAGTGTTTCAGCCCTCTTTTGACATCGTATGCATGACCCTTGCGCATGCGCTGGAGCAACGCCGGAAATCCTCGATCTAACGCCAGGACTTGGGCAGCAAGAGGAACCGCAAGGTAACTATAACGGTCACAGTCGACCCGTGTTTCCTGCGGTGCGCCCAACCAACACAAAGGCGATAGCTGCACCCTTGTTCGAGTCGCGTTGTGTTCTCGCGCCAGGTGATCAATCTTCCGGCAGATAGCCGCGAAGAGTTCGGCCCGCCTCTCCGGCTGCAACTGTACGGCAAGCGCCGGGGCCGGAGTATAACCGCCGCCAAAACTTAACTCATAGTGACTTTTTTCTTCGGTCTCTTGTTTCTCTAGTAACAGGGGGACGATTGCTACGGCTTGCCCATCCTGGGTCACTAGAAACGACAATGACACGCTGTGTAACGCTGGCTGATAGGCCAGTGTGTACCGAAGCCAGTCGGTGGTGTGCCAGAACCAGGCGGTAGACTCACGGGAGCAAAATCGATCCCAGTTCTCACAGTCGACGGAGGAGTCAAGATTAAGTTGATGAAATTCCATACGGCAACGCTTAAGCAAAATTGCGGATTACGCCTCACCCTTAAAAATGTGTCCACGACAAAAACAAAGCACGTGAGATACGAAGAGCAAGATCTGGACCAAGGACGGGAAATGAAAAAAGTCGAGAGTTTATCGAAAGAAAGAGGCGGTTGTCGTTGACCCGCGCGAAGGCAATCTAACATGAATCGGCAAAAGATCGGCAGTTTTTACTGACTTCGGCAAATTTTTCCCGCCACCGAGGCGGATATCAAGGGACTGCTCAGTACTGAAACTGCACTATAGAGAAAACACACCCAAATATAGGATGCGAAGAGGATCGTTTTCTCCTCTCCCTTGAGGGGAGAGGAGACAGGAGAGGGTGACCACTCAGCCATCCCCTCACCCTAACCCTCTCCCCCAAGGGGCGAGGGAATTACCAGGGACATACGAGGAAAATGTCTTAAGCCGTGTCTTGACCGCTTGATGGAAGGGCAAATAAGCTGGAGGCACGCTAGAAGGAGGTAACCAAGCGACTTCGGAGGGGCAGGAGCAGAACGAAATAAAGGGGCTGCAAGATGGCGTTATTCGGCGGACGA
>CAZUFQ010000567.1:0-5105 GCA_964618735.1 uncultured Enterobacteriaceae bacterium | reverse complement strand
CAGAAGTGCCTCCCGTCTACTCCCTCCAGTTCCAGGGATTTTAGGACATAACCGCCGGCCACGGTGGTGATGATGGGGCTGAGCGTCGCATCGATACTACGCCGTTCGCCCGTCCCAAGGTAGAGCGCCGTACCGACAGGGTCATAGGTATGGTGGACACTGAGGGCCCATCCCCCAAGGCCGGATCCGCGTTCATTCCACGCGCCCAACCGTACGATCTCAGTCCCCCCCCAGAGGGTCAGCTGCTGCCGCGCCTTGTTCCCCGTGATACCACCGGGAAGAGAGCCACTGCCAGTGGAGCCAAAGCGACCTGTTGGTTCGTATACCCCATCATAGACAAACCCAACTCGGATGGTGGCGGGTTGAGCCCCATTCAGTGTCCGGCCGTAGCCATCCTTTCCGTCCCAGGTGAAGCTCGTCGTTTGGCTCGGTGCAGGAGGGAAATTCAAGGTCGTAAATTGCCCTGCGACCCAGATTTGCACATCAATGCGTTTGAGGGAGGAGGGTACCATCGCCCCGCTCAAAGGAATGATCAGGGTACGGGCGGCTGTTCTTCCAGGCACGCGGTTACTGCGGTAGTTGAGGCTGAAGGGAGTGCCCGTGACTTCCACGCTTTCCCCTAATGTCTGCGTTTGACATTCGATGACCGAGCCTTCCTGGCTGCACGGGTCATTCAGTGGCTGGTCAGTCTGGGGCGGTTCGGGCGGATTCGGCGGCGTTGCGTCCGGCGGCGGTCCAAAGCCCCAGTTGGCATCCCAGGGCTGATCGAAGTGGGGAATGAGGACCCGCCACAGCGCTTGCCCCGCCTGGTACAATGCGGCCAATTGCTGACGCTCGGCGAGGGTGATCCCGAGCGCTGTCCCGTTATCGGCGGTCCCACCGCCGGTTGTGTCCACGTCAGCCACATTGTTGGTGATGCTCAGGATCTTAATGACGTGGCCGCTGTCGGACGCTACCCATTGTCCTTTGCCGGCATCGTACGCTCCTAAGGGAACAACCGTACCGATCGGGAAATTGAGAAAGTTTTCGACATAGAATGGGAGGGGAGTGGCAAACACGACATCTTTGGCACCCGCCGCCTTGGCTTCATCAGCAGTAAACACGACGGCGTAGGTATAGCCGCTCGTCGGCGGCAGTTCAGCGGGCATGCGCTGCGGACCAGTGGACCCTACGGTGAATTCTGTCGCTCGGACGCTCAGCCTGGTGAGTGGCTGCATGCTCCCATCCGGCATCACCATCGTTGCCCGCGTGCCCGATGGAATGAGTAAGGTGGCCTGGCGCGTCCCATCAGTGTCGGTCTGCACGCTGCCACGCGCCACCTGCATCAGCGCCGTTGAGGTAAGGTCCACCGTCGATACCTGCAGATCGGCCTGCAGCAAAACTACATCGCTTGCCATGACAAAATCTTGCCACGGCGCGTTCACTTGCCGTTGGGCGGTGAAATACCCGGCTTTGCTATAGGTAATCGTGAGTACGCCGCCACCGTTGACGGCCATGTCAAACAGACCGTCCGCTCGGCTCAAGGTCTGGCCAAACCGTGTGGGTCCAAGGATGGTCTGGGTCACACCGGAATGGGGCTGGGTATCCCGGTCGAGGACCTTCCCGCGGATAACCGCAGCGCGCCGCGATTCAATCGTGTTGGGCGCTACGCCTGTCTGAATCGGATTGGCGCCGGTATAAAGAAACGCGGTGGAACGATCGATCGTGGTCGCCACTGTCGGGTCGATCGGCGGTGCCACCCTGACAGGATCGGGGGGCAAAACAGGACAGACGGCTGGGTCGTCAATGATCCCGTTGCAGTCATCATCAATGCCATTGCCGCAGATTTCCTGGCTCGGCGTTCCCGGCGTGCAGGTCTGCGGCACACCGTTGCGGCACGTGTCCACCGTGCGCTGACAGGCGCCTACGCCACAGGTCGTCTGCCCTAAGTTGTCATCGACTTGCCCATTACAATTGTCGTCTAATCCGTTACACACCTCCGCGCCGGGCAGCACTTCTCCCACGCACGCGCCCCAGGCACGATCTTGGCCGCAGATTTGCGTCCCCGCCTGACAGATACCTATGCCAGCTGTGTCGGCGGGACCGGTGTAGCAAGACTGTGTCGCACCGGGTGTACAGCCCCCGTTTCCTGACGCACTTTTCTCCAACGCCCCCATATCAAACGCCGCCGTCCCGTTCCCATTGCCATCCTGCGGGCGGGTGTCGGGTCCCGTAAAGTCGGCGGTGAAGAGCGCATCAATGGCGGCTCCCAGCCGTAGCGTGCGGGGATCCAACCCCTGATCAATAGCCGGCGAGTTGGTCGCCAAGGTGAAATCATCGTCACCATTATTAGGTTGGCCATCGGCTCCGTAGAGCGCTGCATACACTCTGGCCACGTCGTCGCAGCCTGGGCTGGTGCGGACGCCGTCCCCTTCTTGCCCGGTGGGCGTCAGATTCCCCTTGTCGGTGCTATCGAGCAGCGCACCGCTGACTTCCCCGCTGCCATTGCCGCAGAGCAGATTATGGAACAGCACCGCTAACTGCGGGTTGGCTTGGGAATCTGGTGGAGTGCGGAGAACGCCAAAGCCAGTCCCCGCTGCTGCCTGTGGGTTTACGCCATTGTGCGTGAGGACATTATTGACCAGCCAGACCTCTTGCGCCTGATCGAGACTGATCCCGTTCTGACCATTGCCATGAATAGTGTTGCCGACGACGTAGTGAGGGCCGCCTTGACCAGGGGTAAAGGTCACGCCGTTGGAGCCATTCCCGTAGATCACGTTATTAGCCAGCACGGTATCGACGTTGCCCGTGGCGATGACGATGCCGCCCGGGCAGGTCCCGGTGCTGAAGATACGGTTGCGCTCGAGATGAATCGCAGTGTTGTGATGATGGGCGCCCAAAAGGCGGACGGCCTCTGGGCTGGCATTCTGGATGGTCACGCCGCGCAGGGTGACAAAGTGCGAGGAGGCAAATTGAAAGACCGCGCCCGCCGTGCAGGTCAATCCCGACGTGCCGATGACGACACTGCCAAGCGGTGTCGCCGGGTCAGCTTCGATGACAATCCGATCGGCTTCCGTGGCGGCGGAAACTTTATTTTTGCCTTTGACAAGGACCGTCTCATTATACTGCCCTGCTTGGAGGCGAATGGTATCGCCAGCTTGAGCGGCATTCACCGCCGCCTGAATGGTGGCGTAACACGGAGACTGTCCATTACAGGTAGGGCTCGTGTTGCTGACAAAACGGAGACTACTCGATGTTTGCGAAAACAGCGTGGAAACGGAAAGAATCGCCAGACAAACCAGACCTGCAAGTACTAGAAATTTACGCATACTCTTCCTTCCCGATTGTGTCAACGTTCAGGCCAAAGAGGCTGTCCAAGAATAGAGCCCTCTCAGGAATCAACTTCTTAGACAGCCACCAATGTTGTCAAAGATAATCCGCATCCAGCCCACATGAAGCGCCCGGTACCACGCCAACGACACCGATTCATTCCGTTGTGACCATACGCGGAAGAAATAGCGCAGCTCTTCTGGGTCGAGGCGTTCGGAGAGCGCAGTCGAGCCGACCAGATCACATAACATCACGGTCAGCTGACGGCGCTCTGCCATGTCCAGGTTCGTAGGGCGTGGATGGTCCGTCCCGGAGGCAGTGGCAGAGGAAGCTGGGCTCCCCGGTTCCGATCCCACCACTTCGCCTGTCCGGACCAGCATCGCGCCATCTTGGTCGACCGCGATTTCCTGGACGGCAATCAATTCGTTCGTAAGGTCTGCCACAACGTCATCCGTCAACCTGAACTCATCACAGGCGAGCGCCCGATCGGATACGTGTCCCGGAGTTTGAGACATTGTCTGGTGCTCTCCGATAAAAATGTGTTCGCAGCTATATCCACTTTCAGTGATCCTCTGTTTTCTCAGGAAATTTGAGGAGCGTTGTCACTGAAAGTGCCATGAAACGTTGCACAAGCGCTCTCGCACCAAGTAACTTCGCAAACTTCTTATCCCGTACTGACGTTACCGACTGTTCTGCGCGTCCGAACCACACCGGATAACAGTCTCGCCGGTTTTCAAGGAAAGGTAATCGTGGTGGTAGTCCCAAATGGCCCTGGGGACTGAAAGACGACACTACACGCAAAAAAGCCATCACAATTACTGCTCAGAAGACACCCCACGCCCACCCGCACGTCAAATTCCAGGTCGTAGGTCCCTGCATGGATATGAGAGATGACGACGCTGAACGAGCCATTGCCCTGGGCATCGGTCGTGACCACTCCTAACTCTATATTGGCCGTGAATGGACTCGTGAAGCCTTCCCTGGTCAGTGGGCCACACCCCAGAAGGGACGGAAACGGACCGAAGGTGTTGCCTGCCAGGCAGTGATTGAGAAAGTGAATCCCCACCTGATACTGGTGGTTGGGCAGTGCGCCGCGTAAGATGTACGTCACGGACAGCCGAGAGGCACCCTCGGGATGGGACCACGTGACATTGCTCCTTGTGTAATCGAGTTGCTCCGAGAACAGATCCCACCCGGCGCGCCACGGCTGCTCAACCGCCTCAGCATGGCCCACGCTCAACAGGCCCAAACCTGCGAGCAATATGATGATGAGAGTCCATGTTTTTGCTCGATCCATGTGTATTCCTCCTGTTCGAGTTTTTGTCGTTGCGTTCGCACGCGTGGTGCTCGGTCATGCTTCTGTGCCTTATGTTGTGAGTCTTTTTACCCCTGTTACCTCGCTCATCAGACGGCCACCTCGCGCGCAGCCGGCAGCACGGGACAGGGTTTCAGACTCAAGGTAGGCTGTTCCACAACATGCCAACTGAGCGCCGCCGCACAGACGGAGCCGAAGACTGCCCAGACAAACACGCTCGTCGGCGTGAGAGGAAGGCGCAGATCAGGGAGGCGACGTCCCGACCTGAATAGTCCCTAGCAACTCAAACCCGTGTCGATGATAGAGGAGATATTCCTGGGGTTCGAGGATTCTAGATAGGCAAGGGTCTGAGTGCGATCACAGGGGGCCAGCGCATGCTCCATCAGGGCGGAGCTATGCCCGTGACCCTGGTGTATCGCCTCTACTCCAATAAGCGGCAAATACCAATGCGGCTCTTTGGGATGATAGCTTCCCATCTGTT
>CAZUFQ010000566.1:0-5109 GCA_964618735.1 uncultured Enterobacteriaceae bacterium | reverse complement strand
TTCTATCATTGCTTTGCGGCGTGGAAGCTCGCGATCATTTTAGAAGGACTGTATCGGCATTATCTCGAAGGGACAGCCTCCAATCCCAAAGCCAACGAATTCGAGTGGCAAGTGCCGCAGATTGTGGACCGAGCCCATCGAATTATCGCGAAAGCGTAAGGGCTCGGTCATCGTTGGCCCTCTTCTGGTGTGTGGTTGCCGTCTCACTCCTTGACCATCTGGTTAGGCGGGCGTCCTATGCTGCAACATGAGTAGCTCTACTGGAAGAGCGTTTTTTCTCCAAGAACTGTAAGCAAAGCGAGCGTATGATCTCCAATTCGTGATAAAACTCACGTTGCGCTTCCTCTGCGGACAGACTCTCAAAGAGATCCGGCAGCTGGACTCCATGACTCATGATCGTGTTGGCCGCCTTCTGTCGGAAATGTTTCCGGACATAAATACAGTTCTCAGCATGGTAGAATCGTTCCACTGCTTCTGTAGGACTCAAGACCCCACTCGCTAGAGACTGCACTAGACCTAAATTTAACAACGCAAAGAACTCTTGTTGCTGAACCACATCTCTCGTGGTTGCTGAAAGGATGATGCGCGAGGGCTGTTGTTGTTTCATAAAATTACTATATCCGGAAGAATTTAACCCCGGCGACATGACCAGAGTGGTGTTCAAAATAATGGACTTCTCCATTCGTCCCTTGTTTGATGACCTTTTGCCATTGGCCAGGGCGTAAGCGCCGCAACTCGCGAAGCACGGCAGGGTTCCGGACTGGATACTTGAGCGTACCGTTGGGCACAGGTCTCCAACCTTGCGGTACAGAGCCAGATGCGTAGACGTCTTGGTAGAGATGAAGCGGCATTCATAGCTCTTTACTTGCTAACTTAGGGTATCAGTAGAGTCCAGCCTCCCGGTACACTCATTACGTGTGAAATTCCCAGGGGGATCATGTCATCTCCTGAGTCAATGGTCTTGGCGACATCTTCGTAAAGGCTCGTGTGTATTATGCCGCAGCTTTCTCCATTATGTTCGGTCTGAACAAGTCCACGATCCACTCTGGATGCGCATTTGAGAGGACAAACGAAGCCGTAATATGAATATAGGACCAGAGGATGAAATACTTTTGAAAGATCGCAGGGGATAACTGGAGGCTGAACATTCCAATCGGAGACAAAAGCAGAAACAATACAAGACAGAGGACTGTCAGGCCGATATAGGATAGGAGCCTACCAGGGGCCTGACTATACATTTTAATTGTGGGGAAAAAGGTCCAGAACACAAAGTGATAGAAGACTAAGTGAAGAAAGGCGAACTGTACATAAAACGAGACTACAATGGCAACCAGTCCGAGCAGTTCAAAAGAGCAATTTGCCAGGAGAGTCTGAAGATTCAGAAATGATTTGAGGCGATAGAGAAAATAGAAGAAGGCCACGTAGACAACCGCCAGTCCAGCGAGGAGCAGTTGTGGGTCCATAAACCCCCGACTCCTGATCCGTTGCAGCATGGCAAGATAGGCGGGATTGAGAGCCTCTAGGTCTGGGGCGACCACGTTTCGCAGCAGAAAGAAATAGAGAAGCGCGTGCAGCAGGACAGCGCTGCCACGAAACTTCCTCATATCCTCATTATCAATAGGGGTGGTCTGGTTGAGAATGTAGACTTCATTAAAGGCGTGATGAAGGACGAAGTAAAACAGGAGGGAAAAATTGCTCACATACAGTCCCGTGCCCAAAATCACTACGGAGAAGACTGGAACGAAGATATTCGGTTGGTGGGCTAACTCGGCGAATTGACGCTTCGCGTATATGAGGGACATCAAGTAATGCGCAAAGCCCAGGCTGTAAACTGCGGCCAGCCAGGTCTGAGAGTTAGAGGCTTGGAAAATGACCAGCGTAATAAGGATGCCAGTCACATGGAGGAGCACGATTGGCATGCAGGTTTCCCTCTGCTTATCCAATGCATGGTGAAACAGGGTAGGCTTCCCTGAAGACCCACCCTGTTTAGGTTAACCCTTTCTTCTTATCTGTCGGAGTTGATACCAGCAGCATCGATCCTAGCTGTAAGGCCAGCCGTCTCATTTCGTATTGCACTTGTGCTGTTGGATGTTTCCTCCCTGTACGTAGCTTAGGTTACTATATCCTGTGTATGGCCCGTCCGGTATTGCGATCGCTAGGACATCAGGATTAGCAGCGTTTGCCCCTTCGCCGTTATCAGTGACGCAGACAATGGCGAAGCCGTTGCCAGGAATCTTTGGATTTGTCGATCTATACGTGAAGTCAATCCCATACGTTGTGCCAATGGGCAAACCAATCTCAGTACACAACCCACACGCAGCGGACTCAATTGAGCCTGGGCTGTCCCCAGCACACAGACTCGCACTCACAAGGGTGCTGTGTATCTTTACCCCGAGAGGTTGGTCATGATAGTCGAACTCTCCCTTGAGTTGTCCCGGAACACATTGTTGGCCATTGAAGCCGAAATTTGCTTTTCCTCCAGATCCGGACGCGGACGGAATCCATCCACCTCCGGTGACTTTTCCAGGATTTCCAGTACAGCCAGAGAGCCCTAAGAGGGCAACTCCAACAAGCATTACGATTCCCGACAAATAACTCTTGTTCTGCATACGTCTCCCTTGTCTTTTCTAGGGTGCATAACAACTTCTTGCCCAACGGGCTGAGAAGAATGACAACCAGAGCGAAACGTTATCCGCGCTCTGGTCATTGCTGCGCGCCCGCCATTCCCGCGTAGGAGGGAATCCAGAAATTTGTGATGCACCCTCTTTTTCTGTATTTCCTTGTTCCCTGCCGCAGAACCCCTTCTTTCTCCCGATAAAGAATTCTTGCCCCTTAGGAATCCTCCTTTCCCTTTTGCCTTCTCCTTCTCCATAGTCCAAAGCGGTTTATTCCCCTCAATGGTCCGTCTCGCGATCAACCACATACTCAAAAGGCGTCCCTACCTGATATTTAAGAGGCATCCCTGCCTGGATCTAACTCATGACTTTACCGCGCCCCACCTCGCGGTGTATCTCGCTTTATGAAGGAGAATGAAAACAGTAAAGTCCTGCCCAGTACTCGCTAGTACGCTAGTCCGCTGTGTATTGTCAAGTCTTTCGTGGCGGACCTAGCCTGCACCGTATAGTCTGATATCAGCCCGCAGCCTGAGAACCGTTTCTCTTGTCCGCTATTTTTCTACAATCGCTCAGAGATTTTCTTTGCGGTCTGGTGCTCCAAGTCTTGACTCTTCAATCTTTACGAATGCGCCAATAGTTGTTTTGCTGCATCTGCAACAACAGTGCCCTGGAAGAAGTTTGGATTGGTTGAGGTCCAGAACTTGACGGCGTTGGTAAAGACCATGTCGCGAAAGTCCGCCGCGTCCAAGAGTCCATCCTCGACTAACTCGTACGCTTCGTGCGCCGCTTCTTTCATGTCAGGGATGTCCCAGTGACCAACATCGGACCCATAGAGCGCGTAGAGTTTTGCGTTGAACGGTGAGCCTTTCGTATCGAAGGCCAATGTGTTTAGCGGATCATCTCCTTCACAGCCGAAATAGAAGCGCCGGGTAAAGATGTCGCAGATTTCTTCGGGGCTGGTGACGCCGCTCGGGGCCCATTCGTCGAGTAACGCCGCGTCTTCGCCGCGCGACATAAAGATTTGGTACCCACGCAGGATTTCCTCCGCCCGTCCTTCGAGGAGCTTGCCGCCGTAGCGACGCGAAAGGTCGAGGAACGCGTCGCGATCAATCGTGCTGGGATTGTACTTCTGGACGGCCTCCCAGCTGCGCTTGTCCCAATGCGACAACAAATCACAATAGAGGGTGCGCGCCCAGGAGACGCCTCCTTCCATGAACGCAAACGTCAGCTCAGGAAAGCGCTTCGGTATGCCCCCTAAGAACAGCCCCCGACAGACTGCGTCGGCGCTAGAGGCGAAATTGCCCAGATGATTATGCACGTAGTTCGTCGTTGTCGCTCGGCTGCCCCAGCCGTAGCCTACCGAATGAAACGTTGGCGACACCTGAAGTTCCACGCACTTCGCCCAAACAGAATCATAACTATGTTCGCTGTCGAGGCCGTAAGTATCCAGCCAATACGTATAGCGAGCGGCCTCGAGCGAGATCCGTGCGGCGGCCTTAATCTGCCGACGAACATAACTGGCCATCATGATGGCGCGCAGCCCGAGTTGCTTGACGGAGTATTCTAATTCCTCAATTGCTTCTTGCGGTGTGTGCATCGGAATCGTCGCGACCGGCAGTAGACGATCGGTATAGCCGGCGAACATATCTGCTTTCATCTTGTTAAGAGCGCGCGCCGCCGCCCGTCGGACTTCTTCGTCCACAATTTGTACTACCAGTAGTCCCAGTGTTGGGTACACAACCGAGAGGTCGAGCCCCATTTCATCCAGTCGTTCGTGGAACAGCTTGGGATAGAATGCTGTCGCCAGGTCCCGGGTGTTACGCGCGGGCGACGCCCACCAGGTGGGACGCATGCTCCGGCGTTCGTGACGTTCTTGCGGCGAGAGCGTCCACCAGCCAGCGTCAACGTAACCATCAAACGTGATGATAGGAAACCGCTCGGCCACCTTAGCTCCGGCTTCGGCTTTCAGGTAGTCAAGGAAAATCGGTCCCATTTCGACCTGATGACCGTCAGAATCGATGATGGGATGGTTCACCTGTGCGCGGATCGAAGCCGACTTAGATACAGTTGTTGACGCCATGAGTAATCCCTCCTGGTTTGTGCTCTCCACTTTTCTGTATGCGGGGAAGAAATTGTAGTGTCAAGTTGCTCCCAACCGGGGGGTGCATATCAAATTTCTGGCGCCGTTCATGACTAGCTCTCTTCGTGCTTCGACAGGCTCAGCACGAACGGACAAATCTTCAGCGATTTCACCCCTAGCCCCGTTCGCCCTGAGCTTGTCGAAGGGTGAATGGCAGATTTGCTGTTTGCTGGCAACTGGATTTACCAGAAAATGGGTATACACCCCCAACCGGGGGTAGTCTACTGAAAGGGGGGCAAGTCTGCCACTTTGAGTAACAACCACCTGCCTGATTGCAAGACTTGACCCTTATCCTGATATGACCGAGAACCGGGGCGCGGAACAGGAAGTGACTCTGCTACGACGAGAGGAAAA
>CAZUFQ010000565.1:0-5114 GCA_964618735.1 uncultured Enterobacteriaceae bacterium | reverse complement strand
TTACGCTTTGCCAAGTATGGCAAACGGGTGGTGGCTTAACTGCGCGCCATTGCCCTTGGGGGCGAGGGAACCGGCAGCCACGAGGGCTCACAGATATATCACTCCATATCTTGCTGTGGCATTTCTATCACTTTTATCTCTCTCGGCTTTAGTCTCACATTCTGGCGTTCCTGAAAATCGATTCTCGCGTACGCGCTGCCGTGGAGCCTTTCTGTCACACTCTCCAATGGAATGTGTCTAATGAGAGTAAAGGAACAGAAAGGAGCAATCATCATGAGCGTACAAGAAATTCAAACTTTGGCTCAGCAGTTCGCTGACGCCTTTACTAATAAGAATCTCAAAGCTGTCCTCGATATGCTCTCCGAGGACGTGGAGATCTTTGACCACGTTCCGTACCGATTTGATAATAAGGCGCTGTTCGCTACGTATTTGACTGGGGCGGTCGAAGGCATTGCCTCAATGAATTTTAGCTTTCGCCAACCGTCGTGCCGGGTGTTTAACGACACCACAGGGATTGTCAATGCGTACGACATGTTTACTGGCGTGACCAAAGACGGCAAGGTCCAGACCCTCCACGGGCGCACCACCTTGGTCTTTGTCAAACAAGGCGGACAGTGGAAGATCGTGAGCGCCCACTTCTCTCCTCTGCCTCATTCATGAGAAGATTCATATCTGGAGAAGGACTATGAGCGTCACTAACCCCTTCGTCGACAACGCCCCTACCGACCTGGAGGATCGCATCCTTGTGACGCGCGCTCGCTCGGGCAATCGCGTGGCGCTCGAAGCGCTTGTCCAGCGGCATCAGGGATGGATCTACAACATTGCCGTGCGTATGCTCTATCATCCGCAAGACGCTGAGGATGCGACGCAGGAGATCCTCATCAAAGCCGTGACCCAGCTCTCCTCGTTCGAAGGCCGGAGCAGCTTTCGCACCTGGCTCTATCGCATCGTCGTCAACCACGTGTTGAATATGAAGCGCGGACGAGTGGAGCAACAAGCTCTAGGTTTCCACGCTTATGGCGATGCACTCGACGCCACGCCTGACTTAGATTTGCCCGATCCCAGCAACGCCCCAGCGGAGGTGCGCCTGCTAGTGACCGAAGCCATGATCAGCTGCGTGTCTGGAATGCTGCTCTGTCTTGATCGGGAGCAGCGCTTAACGTACATCCTCGGCGAGATCTTCGGAGTGACCGACACCGTCGCAGCGGAACTGCTGGAGATCAGCAGCGAGAACTTCCGGCAACGGCTGGCCCGCGCCCGCCGCGACCTGCACAACTTCATGAATGACAAGTGTGGGCTCGTGAATCGGGCGAACCCCTGCCGGTGCGCCAAGAAGACCCGCGGCTTCATACAGGCGGGCCATGTAGATCCAGATAACCTTTTGTTCGCGCAAGATCACCTTCAGCAGGTGCGCGAGGTCGCGCCGCAAACGTACCAAACTATCAGGACGCTTGATGACCAGTGCGCAGATATCTATCGTCAGCACTCCTTCTACACGCCGCCGGACCTAACGCTAATACTGCGACGACTCGTTGAGAGTCCCGATTTCAGACAGGCGACCGATTTGTCGTGGCAAAAATAATAACCTGATGTGAGTTCGGCCGCTCGATTCTACTTATAGAAACGCTCCAGCAAGATCTAGAATGGCAGATGGACAAGGAAGATCAGCTTTCGGTTCCCTCGCCCCTTGGGGGAGAGGGCCAGGGTGAGGGGAAAACCTGCCTTCGGCACCCTCTCCTGTATCCTCTCCCCTCAAGGGAGAGGAGAAAATGTAGACGTTGTGCACCCACATCTTGATGTGTTTTCCCTATAGGAGCTGTCCCATGTTTGCTGTTTATGCCGCAAGACCGAATTTCGATGATCCGCTCGCGTCGCTGGTAGTGGGTGAACATCCTGAACCTCAGATACTCCCAGGATGGGTGCGGGTAAAGGTCTCGCACGCGAGCCTCAACCGGCACGACTTGTTTACGCTCCAGGGCATCACCGCCCATGAGGACCCCATCTCTTTCCCGATGATTCTGGGAAATGATGGAGCGGGCACGCTCGATGATGGCACGCCCATCGTCATCTATCCCGTGATGGGAAGCGACGACTGGCGCGACGACGAGACGCTCGACCCAGACTGGCATATCTTCAGCGAAAGAGTATCGGGCGCCTTTGCTGATTATGTTGCAGTGCCGAAGCGTAACGCGATTCCTCTGCCGGAGGGCATTTCTGCGCTCGATGCCTCAGTCCTGGGCACGGCTTGGCTAACCGCCTACCGGACGCTGTTCACCAAATCAAGATTGAGGCCCGGAGAGACGCTGCTCGTGCAGGGTGCTTCGGGCGGCATGTCTACTGCGCTGATTCAGCTCGGCCGCGCCGCCGGCTTCGAGGTGTGGGCGACCAGCCGCACCACCAAGGGTCGCGAACTGGCTGAAAGACTCGGGGCGCGCCGCACCTTCGCCTCGAACGAGAAGCTGCCGCGCAAGGTCCAGGCGGTCGTCGATCATATCGGGCCCGCATCCTGGGAGCATTCGATGGCGTCGGTTGCCCGCGGCGGGACTATCGTTATCACCGGGGGCACGACCGGCTTCGAAGTGACGCTATCGCTCCTACCGCTGCTTAGCAAGCAGATCACGGTGTGCGGATCGATTATGGGCACGCTGCAGGACATGAAGAACCTGATCAGTTTCATCGTCAGTGCGGGGATCAAGCCTAAGATTGGTCAGATCCTCCCTATGGAATGCGCCAAAGAAGCCTTCCAGGCGATGTGGAACGGTGAAACGCACGGCAAGACCGTCTTCACCAGATGAGGCGCGCCACACTATCCCTACAGCAATACCTCCTGGTCTGTGGTTCAGGACACCCGAGGAGCACCAAGAAATTTCGTCAACTCAGGTTTTCAACGGAGAGTTACGGGAGAGAAGCGCATGACGAGCGGGACGTCTGGGGATGGACTCCATGACCAGCTCATGGACTTTACTCAAGCAGTTTCCGGCGCGAACTTCTTTGCGCCATCACTTGAAGTGTTGAAATCGTTGGGACGGCGGTAAGCGGCAGCAGTTCAATTGAATCCCAACAATTTGTTTATGCAGGGCAGACCCCGCGCCTACCCAACTCTCGGGCGACTACAGCGGGGCGCCTCTACTGAACTTGTTTGAGCGGCAGCTCAATCGTGAAGGTTGTTCCTTGCCCAGGGAGGCTGTGATAACGCAGCGTCCCTTTGTGGGCGGAAATAATCTGTCGAACGATGGTCAGTCCAAGTCCGGTTCCTTGGGTCTTGGTTGTGGCAAACGGTTCGAAAATGTCGATTCCTAACGGTATGCCAACGCCGGTGTCATTCACCTCCAATTTGATCTGAGCGTCTTCCTGCTCCGCGTGAAACGTGAGTATCCCTCCTTGAGGCATTGCTTCGATCGCATTCTTATACAGGTTAAGCAATACTTGCATCAATTTTTGCTCGTCCACTTCGATCTCAGGTAGATCAGCAGGAAACTGAGAAACTACCGCGACGCCGCGCTCTGCTGAAAAGAGCGCTTCTGCCGCACAGACATTGCTAATGAGCGTCGGGAGCGAGACGAGTTTCAGGGTCAAGTTTTGTCGACGCGCAAGCATGCGGAACTCTTCGAGCAGATTCTGGAGGCGTCTCATTTCGTGCATGACATTACGCAGCAGGGTTAGTATTGTGTCAGTGACTAACGCTTGCTCTTTGCCAAGACGGCGCTCTAACAGCTGAGCCGCCATATACATGCTGTTGAGCGGGTTGCCGACTTCATGCGCAAAGGTGGCGGCGGTGGTCCCGATCGCCGCTAAGCGCTCTTTTTCAACAAGTTGTTCTTGTAATCTGATTTTTTCTGAAATGTCACGGATAAAAGCGCCGTACCGCACCTCATCGCCAGTACGAATTTCCGTCACTGAGAGTTCGATAGGGAAGACTTGTCCGTTCTTCCGCTGTGCCGCGACCGTACGGATACGTCCGATGGCGTGTCGTTCACCGGTTTGTTCGTAACGAGCGATATAGTCGTGATGCTCTTTCGCGTATAGTTCCGGCATGAGGATCTCGGCCTGTCGTCCGATGACTTCAGCGCACGGATAGCCAAAGATACGTTCAGCTGCTGCATTAAAAATCTCAATACGTCCCTGACGATTGATAGTAACCACGGCATCCTGGGTTGTGTTGATAAGGGCCTCGGCCAGCCCTTGTTCTTGGGGAAACGTTGCGTCGCTCGTTTTTTGCTCAGGTTGACTCATCTCGACGTACTCCGGTTAGTGATGTGAGTCGTTCTTCTATCCATTCATACAGACAAAGCAAAACAATGAGGGTCAGTATAGTGGAAGTGAGGATTCCGCCAATGACCACCGTCGCCAATGGACGTTGCACTTCAGCCCCAGCGCCAGTGGAAATTGCCATGGGAATGAAACCTAGTGCGGCGACGAGCGCTGTCATTAACACAGGTTTCAAGCGCCTCCCGGCACCAGCAAGGATCGCCTCGCGCAGCTCCAGTTGTTCATTGCGTAAGGCGTTGACTGCGGCGATGAGTACGACGCCGTTCAAGACCGCGACGCCGAACAAAGCGATGAAACCTACTGAAGCGGAAAGGTTAAGATTGATTGAGCGGAGCCATAAGGCGGCAATGCCGCCGACCAGCGCGAACGGCACATTCAGGATGACTAACAGCGCCTGACGCACACGCCCAAACGTAGCGAACAAAAGCAAAAAGATAATGAGGAGCGAAAGAGGAATGACAATCGCTAGTCGCCGCATGGCGCGCTGTTGGTTTTCAAATTGCCCGCCCCAGCGCAGATAGTAACCTGAAGGCAGATGAAGGGAAGCTGTGAGATTTCGCTCTGCTTCCGTGACGAAACTGCCGATATCACGCCCGCGCACGTTCATTTGCACTACGAGCCGTCGTTCCCCATCTTCTCGGTTAATGACTTCCGGACCGCGCACTGTTTCAATGTTCGCTATCCGTTCTAACGGAATGCGTTCCCCGCCTGGCGCCGTCAGAAGGATGGCGCGAATCGCGGCGGGATTGGTCCGGAGTTCGTCTGGGAATCGCACGACGACGCTGAAGCGGCGCACCCCATCGAGCACCTCAGTAGCTGTGGCCCCGCCTACCGCGGTTTCGATG
>CAZUFQ010000564.1:4271-5116 GCA_964618735.1 uncultured Enterobacteriaceae bacterium | reverse complement strand
AATTTCACATTGAGTTAGATGGCCACTAACTATGGCGCGCCCTGAGGTTTTGTTCGCCGGTTTAAGCGATTCTCCAGCCGCGCGACTAAACTGAGTACTTTGCAGGTCAATTGTTTCCGCCCATGAGTAGGTCAGGAAAGAAACTCCACAAGCTTCAAGTAAGAGGATCAGCAATGTGTAGACTCCCTTTATTCGGAGTGGAATTAGGACCTGATATTTCCATGTTGTCATTGTAATCTCCTCCTTCTGCCGTTTTGGTTACAAATTATTGATTTGAGATGAGAGAGAACCCGGTGCACGACTCACCAGGCTCTCGTCCTAATTACCGTTGATCTGCTCTCCTACTGATCTACCCCAAAAACCGTAAGATCTGCATGAACGGTGTCCCGACAGTTCCCCCAAACGTCCATCCCGTTCCCATTCAGCACAGCTAAGTTCCATGCAGCAAACACCCGATCGTGGAGAGGGTCATTGGTTTGGACATGAAGGTACGTCCCTTGCGTTCCTCCACAAAGGGAGAGATTCACAATAAAATTTGTCTCGTTTGCTAAAATGTTAATTCCCACAATGTTCTCCGGCTTGATGTGTCGCCCGTCAAAAGCATGAGCCAGAGTTCCTACCCCAAAGATTGTCACACCAAGATCGAGCGCCACTACGCCTCTCATAAGTTTGCGATGCCACGTTGCCATTCTTGTTCTCCTTGTTCCTTTTGTGTCAGAATGCTGCTGGTTGCTGAAAAACCGCCATGTGATTGCCCTGAAAAAAGATGTCGTTTCCATTGCCCGTTCTCCTCGTTATGAAAAATTGTTGGGTTGTAAGTTCCTGTTCTTTTTCTTCTTGTCATT
>CAZUFQ010000564.1:0-4261 GCA_964618735.1 uncultured Enterobacteriaceae bacterium | reverse complement strand
ATCTCTTTGATGAACTGTTGGAGGTGTTCCCACGAATCGAAGCGAGCTGCCTGTCCTGACACCAAGTGCTCAACGCGCCCGGCGCAGTTGTCTGAACTCTGCTCTGTGGTCACACGAAACTGCACCACGAAGGCACGGTTGCTGGGGAGTGTTGGCTCGGTGTTGTTCATTATTTTGACCTTGTTGTTGTGTTTCTCTTGCTTCGTGCTGAAAAGAAGAATAAAGAGAGCAACGGTAAGGGTATACGGACAAACGGTAAGGATTTCGGTCAGGAACGGGCGAAATCGGTAAGGATTTGAGTCAGGAAGGGAAAACACGTGGAACGAAGCGACCAGATTGTCTTTGGGCCATATCGGCTTGATCCAGACAACCCGCAGTTGTGGCAGGGCGAGCAGGCGGTGGCGCTACAACCCAAGCCACTGGCGGTATTGCAGTATCTGACGCAGCGTCCTGGACAGCTGGTCACCAAAGCCGAACTGCTCAAGACTGTCTGGGCTGGGACGGTGGTCACCAAAGCTGTGGTCAAAGAATGTCTGCGGGCGATTCGCCAGGCCTTGCAAGAGGAGGCTTCGGCTCCGCGCTATATTGAGACTGTAGGCCGCGAAGGCTATCGCTTCCTCGGGACAGTAGTTGGGAGTCAACAGTCAGGAGTCAGTAGTGCTACTCCAACTCAGGATTCAGCATTCGGTGCGCAACCCTCGATCTTGGTAGGACGAGAAGCGGAACTCACTCGGCTGCAGGCGGCTTTACGCAACGCGCTCAATGGCGAGAGGCAGCTCATCTTTGTCACGGGTGAGTCAGGCATTGGCAAGACGACTCTCATCGATCGGTTTCGTGAACAGTCACGAACCAACAGAAATATCACTATTGGTTATGGTCAGTGCATTGAGCAGTATGGCGGCGGGGAAGCCTATCTGCCTATCCTGGAAGCGATGGGCCGCTTGTGCCGTGAAGCAGGAGGACAGGGCGTGACGGCGACCCTTCGGCAGTACGCTCCAACGTGGTTGGTGCAACTCTCAGGCATCATGGATGAATCGGAAGCGCAAGCGTTGCGCTTGCAAGTACAGGGAGCTACGCAGCAGCGCATGTTGCGAGAGATGGCCGAAGCCCTGGAACAGATCACCCGACAGCAACCGTTGCTGCTGATCCTGGAGGATTTGCATTGGAGCGATCAGGCCACAGTGGAATTGCTCTCCTATCTAGCTCAGCGCCGTGAGCGAGCACGCTTGCTGATAATTGGGACGTATCGGCCCGCAGACTTGGTGCTAAGGAATCATCCGCTCAAAGCGATCAAACAAGAGTTACAGGCTAAGCGCCAATGTGAAGAGGTCCGGTTAGAATTGTTGTCCCTGCGAGAGATTCGCGACTACTTGAGCAAACGCTTTCCTCACAATGAGTTTCCGTCCAATTTAGCGGAGGAGATTCACCGCCGTACAGAGGGCAACGCTCTATTTATGGTCAATATTATGGAAGAGTTACTACAGCAAAGTAGGGTCGTGAAAGAGCAAGAATGCTGGATACTCAAGGGGAACATAAGGCAGGTGAATGTCCCGGACACGTTGCGGCAGTTGATTGAGAAGCAGGTCCAGCAACGGAGTGAACAAGAGCGACGGGTATTAGAAGTGGCCAGTGTCGTAGGGATAGAGTTTGCTGTGGCCGCCGTAGCGGCAGTGCTCAAACAAGACATGGATGAAGTTGAGGAGGGGTGCGAAGAGCTTGCCTGGCAGGGGCATTTCCTAGAAGAGAGGGGCGTTGCCGAGTGGCCGGATGGGACAGTGAGCGGACGCTATGCCTTTCGCCATGCGCTCTATCAGAACGTCCTCTATGAGCGCATCGCAGAGGCCCGGCGGGTGCGATTGCATCGCTCGATTGGGGAGTACCTAGAAGCAAGCTATAGCGAGCAGGCCAAGGAGATCGCGGCTGAACTGGCGCTCCATTTTGAACAAGGGAGAGATTATCGTCGCGCCGTGCTCTACCATCAAGCGGTAGGAATTCACGCCCGGCAGCATTCCGCCAATCTCGAAGCTGTCACGCATCTTTCAAAAGGGATCGCTTTGTTGCAAAGATTGCCAGCCACTCAAGAACGGGCGCAGCAAGAACTAGAACTCCAGCTCCTGTTGTCTACTCCAGTGGGGTCAACTAAAGGGGAAGGCTCGCCCGAACTGGAGCAAATCTATGCTCGGGCCTTCGCCCTCTGCCAACAGATGGGAGAAACGGCGCAACTGTTTCCTACGGTATTTGGTCTGTGGTTAATTTCTTTTACGCGGGGAAAGCTCAGTGAGGCCCATAAACGAGCCGAACAATTGTTAAACCTTGCACAGGAGATAGATCCCTTGACCCTCCCGATTTGGGGGCATGATATGTTGGGCCTTACTCTCTGTTACTGCGGTAAATTCCCGCTCGCCTTGTCCCATTTACAGCGAACCCTGGAGTTGTACGATGTTGAGCAGTATCGGGCGCATGCGTTCGATACGGGGCAAGATCCAGGGATGAGTTGCCTCACCTACATGTCTGGAGTGTTATGGTGGATTGGGTATCCGGACCAAGCCCTACAGAGAGTGCAGGAGGCGTTTACTCTGGCTCGGGAGATGTCACGTCCCTTTGGCATTGTAGCGGCATTACTATGGGCTGGCGAACTCCATGTGGCCCGTGGGGAAATTTCCCTAGCCCAAGAGCGAGCAGAAGCAGCGATTGCCTACGCGACGGAGCAAGGGTTTACCGAGATGTTGGCCTGGGGAACTGCACTGCGTGGGTGGACGTTTATCGAGCAAGGCAAGGTTGCCGAAGGTCAAGCGCTGATGTTACAAGGCCGGACTGCTCTGGAGAATACGGGGACAAAGCTGGGTATCCCCATCTTTCTTGCCGGTTTAGCCCAGGTGTCGGCACAGCAGGGGCAGGTGGAAGAAGGCCTACAAATACTGGCTGAGGGGCTGGAGGTGGTGCAGCGAACAGAAGAACGACGCCACGAAGCTGAGCTGTACCGGCTAAAAGGCGAACTGATGCTACAAAAACAGTTGCAAGTCACAAGTCCCAGGTCGAAAGTCCTTAGCGCCCAAGCAGAGGCCGAAGAGTGCTTTCGCAAAGCCATTGAGGTTGCGCAACGTCAAAAAGCTAAGTCGTGGGAACTCCGCGCCACGACCAGCTTGGCGCGATTGTGGCAACAACAGGGGAAACGCGCAGAAGCTCAGGGGATGTTATCTAAGGTCTATAACTGGTTTACCGAAGGATTCGACACAAAAGACTTGCAAGAGGCGAAGGCGCTGATCAAAGAATTGAATCATTGAGTTTTTGACGCAAGTGAGATTTATCCTCCCGCGTCGCTTGACAAGATGAGCAAGTGATCTCCGTCACGAATCGCAGCGTGATAGTCTCGCAGAAATTCGGCGCCGTTGAGATTGCAAGTATAGCCTGGTAACAGCGTGTGATCCTCAGGAGAAATGACAACGCCAACTAGCATTGGAGAATGGGCAGCCAGCGCCGCAAGTGCATCGGTGAGTGTGACGCCTGGGGGGAGATGCAATGTGATGGCGTCAGTTTTTGCTCTGAGTCGCGCGACGCCGAAGAGTTCGATAGTGCAAGCCATGGATTGCTTGCGAGTTTGCCAGAGCGCCAGCGCCTCTTGATAATCTTCCGGGCTGTTCATGTTGCGAAAACTGAGCCCGCTTGGGTCGAAGCGGCGCAGCTCTTCTTCCGAAACTTCTCGGGTGCGTACTTTTTTATACAAGAAAATGGGGCGCAGCTCATTGCGCTCAAGTTGCTCTTGTAGCAAAGGCAAGACGCTGCGCCGATAGACCGCGTGGAGCGGTTGCAACCGTTCTTGCCAGTGCGGGACGACCACGTCATATGCGTCAGCTAACGAGAGCAAGTGCGCAATGAAGGCGAGATTGAGAAACGGGGCATCACAAGAAGTGATAAAACACAATTCGCCGTGAGCTGCTTGCAAGCCGTACACCATGCCGCCGACCGGACCTTGATAGGCCACGGCGTCTCTCGTCAAAGTCACAGGGAGCGGCGGCAAATCTTGGTCTGGAGCGGCGACGACGACAATATCCGTGAAGCAGCTTTGTAGTGTACGGACGAGATGTGTGACGAGCGGTTCGTTGTCAAACGGCAGCAATGCTTTTGGCCGTCCCATGCGCGAGCTTTTACCGCCCGTGAGGATGATGGCGGAAGCCGGAATTGGGGATTGGGGATTGGGGATTGGGGATTGGTAAGACATGATGACTCTTCGTCGGTTTTGTGATTGACCAACTCCTAACCC
>CAZUFQ010000563.1:3132-5139 GCA_964618735.1 uncultured Enterobacteriaceae bacterium | reverse complement strand
ACTTATTCTCTTTCTTTGTCTAATAAAGTCGGCATGTCTGTTGCTTATACTCTGATACATGCCGATAAATCCTCTTGATTCTGTTTGCTTGCCCACCGTCTCAATAGCTAATGACAATGCTGAAAGGGTGGAATTATTCCGCCCTCTTTTCTTTCTTTCTGCCGGGATGCGCGTCTGGTCCGCGCAAAGCGGACCGCAGTGTCTAGATTCGGCGCTCCTGAAACCTGTCTCTATTATTCCCCTTGATATTGTTATATCAAATAAGCGGGATCGAGACGTGCGCGACGCTAAGCGCACAACCCGCCATACGACAGCTCCCCATATTGCTTCGCACCGCGCGAGACGATTCTGCCTCTCGCACGGCTTGCGACTCAGCATCTATGAATTTCTCACTAAACCGATTCGTAGGAAAGGACTACTGGATTCTATCCTCAAACATACGGCCATACGGCAACAATAAATTCTTAACTTAATATACTTTAAAATGTATACAAGATGCAGATATTCTTTTACCTTTTCTGTTGCCAGGAAAGTAAGGCGGACATGCTATGACCACTCGTACTCCGGATGCCGATTTTCACGAACAAGAAACTTGGGGCGCTCCTGGTAGACAATCTACTTTTGTACAGGACCCTGAAACGTCCCCCATTTACTCATTTGCTGCGGCGGAGCCTTATGAGTTGCCGATATGGGAAGCCTCGCCCCCCACTGAGGCTGACTCTGACCAGTCCTCCGATGACGAGCCGCCTCCTGAATATGCCGACCCTGTTTCTGTTGAAGAACTCACGGAGTATCTCTTCCAATTCGCTGGTTACTTTAAGCGGAGCGAGGGACGTCAAAGCCTTGAGCGTCACTTGACTGGACTCCTGATTCATATCGGGAGAAAAAACGCTGAGCAGATCGCCCAGGCGGTGGCCAACACCAACAGTCAGCGACTTCAGGCCTTGTTAACCGAGCTCCGCTGGGATGTGGATGCGGTGAACCGACAACGCGTACAACAATTGGTCCGAGAGGCGACTACACGTGGAGGAATTCTGGTTTGCGGTGAAACAGAAATGCAGAAACAGGGCGACGCCTCGGTTGGCGTCGTCCGTCAATATGTTGAGTCTCTTGGCAAAGTAAAAAACTGCCAGCTGGTGGTTTCGTGGCAATATGTGGATGCTGATTATTCTTGGCCTGTGAATACCCGACTCTATATTCCGCAAGCATGGATACAAGATCCGGCGCGCTGTCAGCGTGCGCGCATTCCTGAGGAAGCGCGCGTTTATTTGACAAAGTCTCAAATTGCCCTCATGCTTTTGGATGAGGCTGCGCAATGGGGAACCCCTTACCGAAGCGTTGTGACGACAGCAGGCTATGGCAGCGACACCCTCTTTTTAGAAGGGCTGGAGCAAAGAAAGACTGAATATATGGTGGAGGTGCCAGCGGAATTTAGTATACAAGTGGCGCGTCGGAAGAGTCCCTCTGGCGAATCGGCGAGAGACATCATTGCCCGTCTTGCTGATGACGCTTGGCAACCCATTGCTTGGCCGCGAAGTGCAGGCTACCGGGGCGGGAGTTTGTGGACCCGAGTCTTAGGATGGAGAACTACGGCTTCGGGGCAAGGGGCTTTTGGTTGGCTGATCGCGGAACGACCTTTGATGGAGACCCGAGACTCGCTGCGCTATTATTTTACCAATGCGAATCCGCAAGCATCGCTGAACACCTTTGCCCGAATGATAAGACGGGCGAGTCGTTTCGAGGAATTTACTCGCTTCGCTAAAAGTGAGCTGGGCTGGAATCAATATGAAGGACGTCTATGGCATGGGTTCCATCGGCATACGCTGCTCGTTTTTCTCGCCTACAGCTTTCTGACGCTGCGTAAGCGCTAAACTTGAGTAGAGAAGTTAAGGGAAACCATTTTTTGAGAAGCTCTCTCATTTTTGCTATCATGAAGCATAATGACAGGAACAAAAATCCTCGTAGTTGATGATGATCCAGGCCTTCGAGCCTTGCTAAAGGTGCGGT
>CAZUFQ010000563.1:0-3032 GCA_964618735.1 uncultured Enterobacteriaceae bacterium | reverse complement strand
AAAATCCTCGTAGTTGATGATGATCCAGGCCTTCGAGCCTTGCTAAAGGTGCGGTTGGAGGCGGCGGGCTATGATTTGACGCTCGCCGAAGGGGGAGGAAAGGCGCTTGAGCATGTGAGCGAAAAAGTCTTTGGGGCGGCTTTGGTGGACTTGCGACTCGACGACATGGACGGCATTACGCTTCTCGGCAAACTCCTCCTCAAGCAACCGGACCTGCCCGTCATCATCGTCACTGCGCACGGCTCTATTGCCAACGCGGTGGAGGCTACGAAGAAAGGCGCTTATGACTATGTGACAAAGCCTTTCGATTCCAAAGACTTGTTGCATCGTATTGAACACGCCCTCGAAGTACGGTCTCTCAAGGGAGAAGTTGAACGGCTGCGCATGCTTGTGCAGGAACGCTATCATTTTGACAATATCATTGCGTCAAGCGAAAAAATGCACAGTGTGCTGCGACAAGTGGCGCAGATTGCGACGACAGACTCGACCGTTTGCTTATACGGGGAAAGTGGGACGGGGAAAGAATTGATTGCACGAGCGATTCATGTGGCGAGCCGGCGTGCTGAGCGTCCATTCGTGCCGATTAATTGTGGGGCCATTCCCGAAAATTTACTCGAGAACGAACTGTTTGGTCATATCAAAGGCGCTTATACTGGCGCCGATCGTACGCAATCCGGTCTCCTTCAGCAAGCGGAAGGTGGGACACTATTCCTTGATGAGATCAGTGAATTGCCTCAGTCTCTACAAGTGAAGTTTCTGCGCGTTATCCAAGAGCGTGAGTTTTCTCCACTTGGCGCCGGACACCCGGTCAAAGTAGACATTCGCTTTGTGGCCGCCACGAATAAAGACTTGGCGCGTTTAGTCGCTGAGGGGAAATTTCGAGAAGACTTGTATTACCGTATTCATGTCATTCCGGTTTCCTTACCCCCTCTGCGCGAACGACCTGAAGATATTCCTCTTTTAGCGTCGTTTTTTTTGAAACGTTTCAGCCACGTTATGGGGAAAGACGCGCTGGAATTGTCTCCTGAGGCGCTGCGCCAATTGATGCTCTACGACTGGCCGGGCAACGTTCGTGAGTTAGCCAATGTGATGGAGCGCGCGGTGGCGTTAAGTACAAAACCGGTGGTTTCACCGGATTTATTACTGCTGAGGAAACGACCTGCCGATCCCACTGAAGATCTCCAATGCCCTCTCGAACCGATGCGGGAAGCGCGCGACAAGTTTGAGAAAGCTTACCTGGTGCAAGTGTTGACAGCAGCCCGGGGTAATGTCTCGCGGGCGTCTGAACTGGCGAAAAAAGATCGCACCGAATTCTATCGGCTCTTGCACAAATACGCGCTTGATCCCTTAGTGTTTAAGAACGTCTCCTAAACGCAGCCGCTTCTCACTGTTCCGTCCACATTACTCGTCCTTACCTTCTTGTATCTGCTGTTTCTCTCGTGTGCAGGTCCGACTTGCTACGGGTCGTCCTTGCCGATAGAATCCAGCCCGGTCAGAGAAAACCACTCGGTATCATAAAGAGATTGCTTATTCGCTAGCGCGTGCATCAGAGTGCGCAGCTAGACAAAAGGGAGGGCTGCGCATGGCTGCGCATGGCATGCTGACTGGTTATAAAGTGCTCGATTTTACTCAGATTGTCGCTGGACCAACCGCCACCAAACTGATGGCGGAGATGGGCGCGGAAGTCATCAAGGTGGAGCAATCGCCTAAAGGAGACCCGGCGCGTCTCAACCCTGTGCTGCGCAATGGTCGTAGCGCTTATTTTTTCCAACATAATCTCGGGAAACAAAGCCTGTGTGTCAATCTGAAAAAGAAAGAAGGACGCCAGCTCATTCGCGCGCTCATCCCCCAGATCGATGTTGTGGTAGAAAATTATAGCCCCGGCGTGATGAAGCGGATGGGGTTCGATTATGAATCACTGAAGCAACTGAATCCGCGCCTCATTATGTGTTCAATTTCCGCCTTAGGACAAACCGGACCATCAGCGAATGTTCCTGGCTTCGATTTCATTGCCCAAGCATACGCGGGCATCACTGAAGTGTTAGGCGAACCTGACCGTGCGCCGGTGATTCCCATGGTGGCGCTGGGAGACGTGAGCACGGGCGTACATGCTCTTGCCTCGGTGGCGTGTGCGTTATTATATCGTGAGCGGACCGGCGAGGGACAATACATTGATGTCTCGCTGCTCGATTCCTACATGCACTATCACGACTTCAGTCTGCAAACGTACACTGCCAGTAAAGGGAAATTCATCCCAACGCGCGGCGGCGCGCATCATACCGGTCTCGTGCCTTGTGGCGTCTTCCGCGCCGCGAAGGGATACATTCTCATCATTGCCGGTCTTGATCATCAATGGCGCGGCTTGCTCAAGGCAATGGGGCGATTGGAGTTCTTGGAAGATGAGCGCTTTCGAACGGTTCGTGATCGATTAAAACATAAACAGGCGCTTATTGATGAGATCGAGCGCTGGTTACAATCGTTGCCGGACCGAGAAACCGCGGTCGCCGCACTCGAACGTGAGCGCGTACCTGTAGCGCCGGTGTTAACGATTCCAGAGGTCGTGCGTCACCCCCATATGCTTGAACGTGGGACCGTGCGTCCCATCTCCCATCCTGATTTTGGCGACATTACGTTGCCTGGTTTTCCGTTTCGTTTCTCTGCTGTACCGTCACCGGACAAGCTGACTGCGCCCGACCTGGGTGAGCATAATCTGGCGGTGCTGAACCGCTATCTTGGCTATGACGAGGCGCGGGTTGCGGAGCTGACGACGGCAGGAGTCTTAACGCAACGAACCGAAAAATAAAGGAAGAGGGGGAGCGTAATGGGGCAACAGAAGAGGGGGGGCGCGAGGGAGAAATCCGCTCGCGTTAGCGTGTTGCTGGGGCTGCTTCTGGTCGTATGGACGCCGTTGTGCTATGGGAGCATGTTTGGGGACTATTGGTCGCGGTTCGATCGGTTCTTGGCCACCTTCGATCCCGCCGGACGCTATGTGCGCCAGCCCATCGAGAAAGAAATCCCGGCCTTGACCTTCA
>CAZUFQ010000562.1:4063-5152 GCA_964618735.1 uncultured Enterobacteriaceae bacterium | reverse complement strand
AGGCTGACAAAAAAATGTAACAAGAAGAGCGAGTTCAGGCTCAGCCTTGACGCTGTGTTCAACATGAGCGTCTACAGGTATGATCACTCCGGGAGTGAGAGCGTATTGTGTTTGTTCAATATCGAGGGTCCCAGCCCCTAATATACATTGGATAGTAATCGGCGTCACGGCAGAATGAGCAGCGAGGAGAGCTTTATTACGTAGACGAATTGCTACGAGCCGACGCCACGCATCAGCGAAGAGTGTCTGCACCTCCTGTTCCGCACCCGAACCAATTTTCAGCGGCAGTGTAACAACATCTCCCATCAGGCATCCCGTTGCGCGAGTTGCGTAGGTCTCTACTTGATATAAACTAGGTTAACTGGTTCTTTGCCCTTGATTTGCAAAGTACGCTATCATGTCGCTGCTCCGGAGGAAACCGGTCTCTGGACAAGTGTAGGGCTAACAGAGTAAAAGAGGAACAATCATCATGCCCCGTATATTTTTATCGTCTACTTCCACATCGAACAGTGGAACCTCTGGCAACGGGCCCCCGCCTTCTCAGCCCGTATTGGGCTCCCCATGGCTTTCATTGGTTGCATGGGGGACCCCGCTTTTGTTGGCTGTATTTTTCGTATCACTGGGGTTCGAGGCGCCATTGATCGACCTTATTACTCGTGGACTTTGCGTTGGACTTGCCGCCTATATCGGCAAACATCTGCTATACTCCGCACCGGTGCTTCTTCCGTCCATCGAGCAAGAAACAGAGGCTGAAGCGGCAGGTCTACTTTCTCCGGTGTATTATGCGCTTTCGACCCTGGACCTTCATCTGTCGCTCCAACGATTGGTCGATGAATTCATGAGACTTGTTCCGTGTAGAGGAGCCCTCTTGGTGCTTCTTACCCGTACGCAAGAAGCACCGGAGTATATTATTGCTAGAGGACAGACGCCTTCTCCTACGGATGTGGACCTTGCTACGCTTCTCCCCGAAGACCTTTTTCTCGAAGTCTTGGAACAGAAAACTGTCTGCCTCAATACCCGCAAGGACCTGCACAATCGACTAGGCAACTTCGACGCTAGCGCCTTTGCTCACCAAAGTTTTTTTGTCGA
>CAZUFQ010000562.1:0-4053 GCA_964618735.1 uncultured Enterobacteriaceae bacterium | reverse complement strand
CGGCAGCATGCGCCGTCAGCAACACTTGGCTTTTCTTCTCCTTGTTGACAGGAATGATCTGCGTGGATTTCTCCCCCAAGATGTCCAACTGTTCACAGCGGTCAGTGAGGCTGTGCTCACCTCTATTGAGAACGCTCGACGGTTCGAAGATTTACAAGCCACTGAAAAGAAACATCGTGACATATTACACGGCCTCATCCATGCGCAGGAGCAGGAAAGTAAGCTCGTCGCTGAAGAATGGCATGATCGCATCAGTGGGAAACTCTTTGGCGTGCTGCAAGGCTTACGCAGTTTCCAGAATCTGATTGCACAACGTACTCCTGAGAATGGAGAACGTTTTCAACAGCTCACGGCAGAAATTGACGGAGTCGCCGCCCTGGTGCGCGGTTTGGCCAACGAACTGCATCCCTCGGTGCTGGACGACTTCGGGGTTGCCGCCGCCATACGAGAGTACGTAGCAGATGTCACAGCCGGCATTCTTGATGAGGAAGAACCGCTGCAAGTCACGGTTCAAGCCGAAGATGTCGATCAACAGTTACCAAGCGAAGCTCAATTGACCTTGTTTCGCATCACGCAAGAAGCACTTCGTAATGTTCGCAAACATGCAGGGGCTAGAAAGGTTCAGATCGCTTTCGTGCAAGAACACGCTGGCGTCTCGTTGATGATTAAAGACGATGGAAGAGGATTCAATCCTGAACAGTCACAGCCCGGGCATTTTGGCTTACAGTATATGCGTGAACGAGCAGAGGCCTGTGGAGGAACCTTTCGAGTTGTTAGTGCTCACGGACAAGGGACGGAAGTTTGCGTCAAATTTCCGGTTTTCTCCTCGCTGCAAACGTCTCCGCCTCTTGTTACACCTTCGTAGCTGGAGGTTCTTTATTCAAATTAACAATCACGAACAGCGTTGGGCAGGAAGGAGACCACGGACAAGGGGGGAAGTTGACCATCAACAACCTGTCCTTTATCTTGTCTCGCCGGATCGCAAGTCTAAAAAGGGAGTCTAGACTTGCTACACTTTAGACGCTACTGCGACAGGACAGTTCAGTCCTGATCTTCAGCTCTCCAACGTGAGGAGGTTTGCCAATGTCTATGTCGATCCCCGGAATTCGTATCCTGGGCTGTTGTTTAGTATCCTTTCAAGACTTCGTCCGTCGCTTGACTACTTCTTTCCACTCTTCCCATCATCTCTCACCTCGCAGTATCAGCGGCCTTATCACTCTTTTTTCGTTCTTGGTCACCTCTTCGGTCTTCGCTAGCGAAAAAGACTTAGTGCTGCCTGATCTTTCCTCGGTCAGCTTCTTAGGCATAGCAGGCAATCACCTTCTCATGGCAGGATTGGCAGTCTGCGTTTTCGGTTTAGTCTTTGGTCTCGTGATCTTCAATCAGCTCAAAAATCTCCCGGTCCACGACTCTATGCGGGAAATCTCGGAACTCATTTACGAAACTTGTAAGACCTATCTCGTCACGCAGGGCAAATTCATCCTCATGCTCGAAGTGCTGATCGGCACCATCATGGTCATCTATTTTGGAGTGCTTCAGCACAACCCGACAAATCAAGTGATTATTATTCTGCTCTTCAGCTTAGTCGGCATCGCGGGAAGCTATGGCGTCGCTTGGTTTGGCATTCGGGTGAACACCTTCGCTAACTCTCGCACTGCGTTCGCAGCCCTCGAAGGCAAACCATACCCTTGTTATTCCATCCCACTCAAAGCGGGAATGAGCATTGGCATGCTTTTGATTAGTGTCGAACTGGTGATCATGCTTTTCATCCTGCTCTTCATCCCAAGCGACTACGCAGGCTCTTGCTTCATTGGGTTCGCTATCGGTGAATCGTTAGGCGCTTCAGCGTTGCGCATCGCTGGCGGCATCTTCACGAAAATTGCCGATATCGGGGCGGACCTCATGAAAATCGTCTTTGGTATTAAAGAAGACGATGCCCGTAACCCAGGGGTGATCGCCGATTGTACCGGGGACAATGCTGGAGACTCTGTCGGCCCCAGCGCTGACGGGTTTGAAACTTATGGCGTGACAGGGGTAGCTCTCATCTCTTTCATTTTGCTAGCTGTCGATCCCAGCTACCAAGTCCAGTTGCTGGTCTGGATCTTCATGATGCGTATCGTCATGGTGCTCGCCTCTGCCTTCTCATACTTACTCAACGAGGCCATTGTCAAAGGTCGTTACGCTAATGCTGCGCACATGAATTTCGAAGCGCCGTTGACCCAGCTCGTATGGGTTACGTCTATTGTTTCTGTGATTCTGACCTACATTGTCTCAAGCATTCTTATTGGCAGCCTCGGCGACGGAACACTCTGGTGGAAGCTTTCGACGATTATTACCTGCGGCACGCTTGCTGGCGCTGTGATTCCAGAAGTGATCAAGATCTTTACTTCCACCGAATCTGGCCATGTACGCGAGGTCGTCACGGCTTCGCGTGAAGGCGGTGCTTCACTAAATGTGCTCGCTGGTTTGACCGCCGGAAACTTCAGCGCGTACTGGATGGGAGCTGTCATCGTCGGTCTCATGAGTATTGCTTATCTCGTCAGCGGTGAAGGTCTTGGCGCTCTTATGCGTAGTTCTTTTTCACTCAACCCCGCTGCAGTATTCGCGTTTGGCCTCGTCGCCTTTGGCTTTCTGGGCATGGGTCCCGTAACAATCGCAGTCGATTCTTACGGACCAGTGACGGATAACGCCCAGTCAGTATATGAACTCTCGCTCATTGAGACGATTCCCAATATTAAACAGATAATCAAAAAAGATTTTGGCTTTGAGCCTCGCTTCGAAGAAGCAAAAACTTTTCTCGAAGAAAACGACGGCGCTGGTAATACGTTCAAGGCCACTGCGAAACCCTAATTGATCGGCACTGCAGTCGTTGGCGCCACCACGATGATTTTCTCCATCATCGTCATTCTGACCGGCCTTAAAGCAGATCAAATGGTGAACTTGTCGATTATGCACGCTCCCTTCTTGCTGGGCCTTATTATGGGTGGCGCCGTTATTTATTGGTTTACGGGCGCCTCCACCCAAGCAGTATCTACCGGCGCCTATCGTGCGGTGGAGTTTATTAAAGCAAACATCAAGTTAGAAGGTGTCGAAAAAGCGTCCACGCAGGACAGCAAGAAGGTCGTGGAGATTTGCACCATCTATGCCCAACGCGGCATGATTAATATCTTCCTCACAATTTTTTCCAGCACCCTCGCCTTTTCTTGCTTAGAGCCCATTTTCTTCATTGGTTATCTTATCTCCATCGCGCTCTTCGGGCTCTTCCAGTCTATCTTTATGGCCAATGCAGGTGGCGCTTGGGATAACGCAAAGAAGATCGTAGAAGTCGAACTCAAGGAAAAAGGGTCTGACCTCCATGCGGCGACTGTGGTTGGCGACACAGTGGGAGATCCCTTCAAAGACACATCTTCAGTGTCGATGAATCCGGTCATTAAGTTCACGACACTCTTTGGACTCTTGGCGGTGGAACTCGCGATCACACTGACTCCAGGCTTAGCGCATGCGCTGGCAGCCTTTTTTTTCCTCGTTTCCGCATTCTTTGTTTGGCGCTCGTTCTATGGTATGCGGATCACTGCAAAAGAAGTTCCAGCACCAGCCAAGAGTCACGCTGTTACCGCCGCCTAGTTCCTACCGAAGAGGGGCGGGTCAAGTCTTACAATCCGCCTCTTCGATGTATGCCTCATCCCGTACTTCCGGGAGATAAACGGCGCTGGCTCATGTGATAAATGAACGAGAGAATCTCAGCCACGGCGCGATAGACTTCGGGCTGAATTTCTTGTTCCAATTCAAGATGCGAGAGTATCTGCACTAGATTCTTGTCTTCACGAATGGGGATCTGATGCGCTCTCGCCATCTCTATAATCTTTTCCGCAAGAAATCCGCTTCCTTTCGCACTCACCTTTGGGGCCTGATCTTCTTCGTGTTTGTAGCGCAGCGCTACGGCTTGCTTCGCCTGAGTCGGAGCCTTGCTCATATTACGCCTTCATATCCAACAGATGGATGGAAGCAGGCACGCCAATCGTCAGAGCCTCGAATTTTTCCCGCTTTTCAGGA
>CAZUFQ010000561.1:0-5153 GCA_964618735.1 uncultured Enterobacteriaceae bacterium | reverse complement strand
GGAGAGTCGGCAAGCAAGTCAAAGACGACGCTCCCGAGCAGCTGATCGAGTGGATACCCCAGGAGCGCAGCAGCGTGCCGATTGGCCCGGCGGATACGCGCATCAGGCCCTAAGGAGAGATACATGATCGGGGCTTCATCATACAGATCACGATATTGCTGTTCACTTTCTCGCAATGTTGCCTCGACACGCAGACGCTCAATCTCGGCGCAGGCGCGCGCCGCGAATATGCGCATAATCGCCGTGCCGCGTGGACCGTCCATCATAGGTTTGTCATCAATGATGGCGAGGTGGCCCATCACCTGTCCGGAGAGATTGAGGAGCGGTACACCGCAATAGCTCTCGGCCCGCCACGCAACGAGTCCCTTATCTTCCGGAAAAAGAGCTTGGAGGCCAGTAGGGTGGTGAGAGGCCTGACCGAGCAATACCGCCTCGCACGGCGTTCCGGAGAGTGGAAGCTCGAAGTCAGGAAGCGCCTCGCCGCGCCCCCAGACAGCGCGGGTGCGAAAGCGCTGGCGATCTTCGCTCAATTCGGAGATGAAACAGTATTGCACCCCAAGCGCAGCGGCAAGATGCCGGACGAGCGAAGGGAAGAACCGATCCCCAGTTTCAGCCTCGACGCCCTCAACAATAGCGCGGAATGCCGCAGGTTCTGACAACGGTTGTTGCGTACTCATCGTATTTACCGCTTATGGCTTGGTTTTCCGCTTTGCTAGCCTGCTGTGTGCATAGCACTTGCTGAGGGGACCAAGAACGCTTCGAATCCCATCCGTTCTGCAAATTGTGCTTGTTCGAAGACTTCATCGTAAAGATGGGCAATATGCTCGCCGTTTGGCGGGTTTTGGAGGTGAAACAGGAGTCCGAATTTCAGGTGCGGTCTCGTTCCTCCCAGTAGCGTTTGACGACATATAATCCGTCTGGCGTGAAGAGTTCTGTCTCAGTGCGGCGAAAGATTTCTTCCATCGTCATAAGCGACACACTTTCAACTTCTTCTTCCTGGAGAATGAGGGGTCCATCGTAGATGCAAGAATATGCCCCACCCCAAACCTTAGTGCGCTGATCCGCAAAATAGAAGTCGAACAGCCAGGTGAGTGGAACCTGGCGAATACCCATCTCCTCTTCGAGTTCACGGACAGCGCTTTGATCGTAACTTTCGCCCGCGAGGACCACACCGCCAGTTGCTGGGTCATAGTATCCGGGAAACACATCTTTAGTCATGGTCCGCTTTTGCACGTACAGCTCACCAGCTGTGTTGAAAACCAAAATATAGGTACTGCGGTGTGGGAGGCCTTTTGCGCGCATCTCGCGGCGCGGCGCCGACCCAATCTCAACGTTCCGCTCATTGACAATAGCGACGATTTCGTCTGCTGCGCCCATAATTGAGTAACGAGGACTGAGTGCTGAGGATAAAGTTCTGAGTTCTCAAGTTCCTCTCTCCGCACGGCACGATACTCATGGCTTTATTTCGTGTCAATGTCGGGAACCGGCGCTCCTCTTGACTCTAGCCTTGAGACTCTAGACGCTAGACCGTCATGTCTTCCGTACTTGCTGTTTTTGCAAAAGCTCCGCTTGTCGGGCAGGTAAAGACTCGGTTGTGTCCGCCGCTCTCCTCTGAAGAAGCGACGGAATTGTATCGTTGTTTTCTGCTCGATTCAGTGGCGCGGGCATGTTCTTTACCTGACGTTGATGTGTATCTTGCTTTTGCTCCAATAGACAGCGAGTCGTGCTTTCGTGAATTCTTGCCGTTTCCCTTGCGTTACATTCCCCAACGCGGCGCCTCTTTAGGGGAGCGGGAAGCAAATGTGTTTGCTGATCTCCTGCAAGCTGGATATGAACGTATGGTGATTGTTGGCGGCGATATTCCCACTTTACCGTTAGCGCATCTAGACAGCGCCTTTGCGTTATTTGCCGATTCTCGGAATGATGTTGTCATCGGACCGAGTGAGGATGGCGGCTACTATCTCCTGGGGACGCGGCGGCTGCATCCCACACTTTTTGAAAATATCAACTGGAGCACTCCCACTGTATTTGCGGAAACATTGGCGCAAGCGCAGGGAGCTGGACTGCAGATTGCCCTGGTCCCGGCATGGTACGACGTGGATGAGAGGGATGATTTACTAAAGTTGATCAGGGAATTGACCCCGCGTGAAAACGCGCCCCGCGCCCCACGGACACGAGCGATGCTTGAGCGGATGGGGATGCTATAAAAGGCGCTTCCGTCGTTCCAGGCGAGCAGCGCGAGACCCGGAATCCAGAAAGAGAGAACTGGATTCCCGCTTCCGCGGGAATGACGCCTCCGGCAACTCCTTTCGTCCTGCCCGCCCAGAGCCTGCTCCCAAGCAAGTATGGAGGGCGGGGTTGAGAGATGAGCCCTACAACGCTGCTGCGCGCGGCTCCATGCAGCTGGCTAGCTCTTGTTTCAATCGAGTAAAAGCGCTCACCCCTTCTTTGACAACGGCCGAGGCTACTTGTAATGCTTTAATGCCGCTCTGTAATAACGCGAATGCATCAGCGCCGCTCGATACGCCGCCGACGCCAATGATGTCGAGCGCGCCTTTCGTTTCATTGAGAATCGTTTGCGCCTGTGACGGTGCGCCGTTAGTCGAAGTGTTATGACACACTGCCGCCGGAATTGCCGCGTCCACCAAAATTTTCGCTACGTCCGTCAACGGAAGCGGGACATTCGCCGGAAATTTAATTGCTAGTGGCGCCGGGACGGCCTGGCGAATCGTAGATACGACTTCGGACAGACGAGCCGCTGAGGCAAAGGGTGCAACGTGGTTATGCACATGCGGATCGTTGAGGTTGATTTCAATCAGGTCTGCGCCTGCTGCGGCTAAAGATTGAGACACGAGAATAAACTCATCAATCGTAAGCCCGGCAACGCTGGTGATGATCGGCTTTCCGGCGCGATGGAGTTCCGGCAACAACTTGACATAGTAGTCTTGTCCAGGATTCTCAATACCGCACGATGCGCCTGGATCGAGAAATGATTCGGGCATGATGGATTTGGTGACCACGGCCCCAGCGTCAGAGTACGCCAACGCCAGCAGTTCTGCGCGACTGGTCGACAAGGCCCCAGCCGCGTTCATGAGACAGGATGGAAATGAGACTCCAGCGATAGTAGGCGTTGTGTTCAGCATGACTCAATCCTCTCTTTGGTGTGGATACTCCAGCCAGCGACACCTTATCCGACGTTGATGGTTTCCTCTAGCTGCGGCGCTTTACCGCCTTCTGGTCCCAAACGAGCTGCAGCGACTTTATCGTCATGCGAGAACGAAACCCATAGATTCTTCGCTCGCGCTTCGGCAAAGAAGCGTTTCTTGGCGGCGATCGTACCCAGCGGATTGGTGTCGTACGCGGCATTCCAGGCCAGACGAATGTGCGAGGTGGTCGGTACAATGTCTGCCAAATGGATGAGGCCCGCGCCGCCGGACTCGACGATTACACATTGGTGAAAGTCTGTGTGACCTGCCGAAATTGCCGTGCGAATCTGGGGAACGATAGTCGAGTCTCCTTCAAGCAGGATGACATTTTCGAGAACCTGCAGACATTCCGGTGCGTGACGATACGCAGCCGCCAGTCGCTCATCTGGGGGGGAGAGGGCGATATCCCATTCGGCTTTCTGGATATAAAAGCGCGCTTTGGTGAAAATGGGACGTAGTTCACCGCTCGGAGATTTATCGAGCACCCCGCCAACATGATCGAAATGCAAATGTGAGAGCACGACATGGGTGACGTCATTAGGTGTGAGTCCTAGCGCTCGCAACCCATTTGTCAAACGATCGGCGGGCTCCGGATCATAAATTTGCCGCTCGCGTTCACTCAAGCGATTGCCGATGCCGGTATCGACGAGGATGACTTCGCTGCCCGTCTGAATGAGCGGACACGTGAGACTCATTCTGATGCGATGGCGCACGTTCGCGGGTTTCTCTCGTTCCCATAACTCCCGAGGGACAATGCCAAACTGTGCGCCGCCGTCATCCCACCAAAATCCTGCATTTAAGAAATGAATGGTAATAGTCCCAGCTTGCAACATGTCAGCGAATATAGCGGAGAGGAGTGGGTTAAGGCTAGAGTTGTACTTCTTGCTTGTGGAATCTGATTGCAACCCCTGCGCTCCCGGTCTACAGTCTGCCTTTGGGAAAAGCGCATAAGGAGGGTGAGATCATGAAAATCGGCGTATCGGTCTTTTTGACGGGAAAGAGCGGGAATCCTGGCGATATCGCGCGTGAAGCGGAGAATTTAGGCTTTGAGTCCATGTGGGTGGCCGAACATATTGCCGTGCCTACCCAGTACACTACTTACTATCCACGCTCGGCGGACGGAAAGGTGCCGCCATTCTACGCAGACCTGGTTGATCCTTTTATTGCCCTGATGGCGGCGGCGCAGACGACGAAGGCAATTAAGCTCGGCACGGCGATCTCGCTTTTGCCCCAACACGATGTGATTACCGTCGCCAAGACCACCGCGACGTTGGATCTCTACTCGAATGGACGCTTTATCTTTGGCGTTGGGGCCGGATGGTTTGCTGAGGAGGCGCAATTATTTGGCGTCAAATTTGACAAACGTTGGAAACATATCCGTGAATCTGTGGAAGCGCTCCGTGAACTATGGACGAAGGACGAAGTGAGCTACGAAGGAGAGTTTGTAAAATTTCCGCCGCTCAAGATTGGTCCGAAGCCGGCGCAGAAATCAGGTCCGCCGATTTACCTCGGCGCTCATGATCCCAAGTATGCGTTGAAGCGGGTTGCACAGTATGCCGATGGCTGGTTCCCGGCTAATTTACCGCCCGAGAAATTTGCGGAGGCTATTCCAGAGATTAAGCGCTTAGCCAAGGATCAAGGTCGGAACCCTGAGGCGATCGAGTTCGGCGTCTTGATGATGGCGCAGGGTGATGGTCCATCCCTTGACACGATGAAAAAGTATCAAGACGCCGGCGTCAGTCGTATCATTACGCTCGCTGGAGCTGCAGCTTTCGGCAGCGGCGTTGAGGCGGTGAAAGGTCTCGCGTCTATTGCCGAACGGGGGCAGAAGGTGTGATCAGGTAGCGATGTTGATTGTCTATTCTCGCAACCGTATCCCTATTCGCCTGACCTAGGAGCCCTGGCGGCATATTTGCCCGTGATGGTCCTGCTGGTCGAAGCGTTCGG
>CAZUFQ010000560.1:0-5159 GCA_964618735.1 uncultured Enterobacteriaceae bacterium | reverse complement strand
ATTTCAGGATTGCGCGCGCGCCAGCTGCGGCGGGAGGATTTCGCCGCCTTCGACGCCCAAAACGTCGGACCCAAGAATCTGACCTGTGTGCGCGTCAACAATTGCTTTCATGAAGCCGCGCGTTTCATCCACTTCCAGAGCGCGCGCGACGTAGTTCATCGGCATTTTCGCAACGCGAGTCGCGAGATTTTGCGCGCGGGCTTCTGTCTCGGTCATTCCCACGCGCCCCAGTTGCGGATCAATGAAAACGGTGTACGGCACGAGGCGGCCGGAAGTGGATGCAGTTCCCTTCTCGATCAAGTTCGTGCGAATGATCCGGAAATCATCGTAAGAGATGTGCGTAAAGGCGGGGCCGCCCTTGATGTCGCCGAGAGCGTAGATCTTTTTTGTGGAGGTTTCGAGCTTGTCGTTGACCTGGATGAAGCCGTGCGCGTCCGTGGCGATGCGTGCGGCAGGAAGATTGAGTGTATCGGAGTTGGGAATCCGCCCGGTGGCCACGAGCAAATGCGAACCTTCAAGGCTGCGTGCTTTACCGCCAACACGGATCTTCAAATGGATATGCGAGCCATAACGAGCGGCGTTTTCCGCGCGAGCATCCAGCAGAATTTGAATGTCATCTTCTTTCAAGATTTCTGCAACCGCAGAGGCGGCGTCGGGATCTTCGCGGGTAAGCAGGCTATTCGCGGATTGAATTATGGTGACGCGGCTGCCCAGTCGTCGAAAGAGCTGGCCGAATTCGAGGCCGATATACGGACAACTCTCCTCAAAGTCCTCTACTCTAACTCGGGCGATGCACCGCCAGAGCAGCACTCGCGGTTTCTGTTTGGGAAGGACGAGAAATTCCTTGACAGTGGCGCTGTACCCGAGACGCTGCCGGCCTGGTTAACCGAAGCAGACCTCGAGGTCTTCACCACAGCGTTTGCGCGCACGGGGTTTCGCGGTGGGCTGAACTGGTACCGGAATGTAGACCGTACCTGGGAATTGACGCCGTTTTTGAGTGGAGCGAAGCTTCGGCAACCGTCTCTTTTCGTGGCGGGAGAGGATGATGTGTTAATTACCATGGCACGACCGGCCTTCGATAGCTTAGAAGACGTGATGCCCAACCTGAGAAAGAAGGTATTGCTGCCAGGAGCGGGACATTGGATTCAGCAGGAGCGTCCGACTGAGGTCAACACGTTACTCATTGAGTTTTTGGCAGGCCTGACCACCTAACGAACCGCGCCACCGCATCGCGGCCACGTTGGGTCTGTGAAAACCCGAAGAGCCGTAGTCTGGCCGCTCGCGGTGCGCGGAAGCGTTAAGCATCACAAATGAACTATTATGACGGTTCGCCCGCTAGGCTCAGGGACATTGTGAGAGTGCCGATTTCACCAACAGAGACGGCGAGGGCGCGAAGGATATCAGAGCATATTTCTTCGCCGTGATTACTCAGTGTATATCGTTGACTTCCCCCGGCGTGGTCGCTCCGGCCAGCCGACTTTCAATGGGTCCTTCGGCAACCTTGACGGCAGCCAGGTCGTCCCGAACCTGACTGGCCAAGCCGGAGTTCAGTGGGGTTGGACGCGCTGGCGTCTCGGTCCGCGATATCCTGAAATCTTCACGACACAGCAGTTTCCAACGGAACGGGCCAGCGTCGACCAGTTTTTCCAGGCCCTGGTTCCCAGTGTTTCCGATGATGCCACCGTCATCACCGACGCCCTCGCGGCGCTGTTGGACAAGATCGGTCCGCCGATCCTGGTTACCCACTCGCAGTCTGGCCTCTTTGGATGGCTCACTGCAATTCGCCGCCCGAATCTGGTAAAGGCGGTTGTGAGCTATGAGCCCGGATTCGTATTTCCCGAGGAGGCGATGCCACAACCGATTCCCCTCTTCAAGGGAACAATGGTTGCGGGCGCCACTGTGTCCGCCACTGCTTTCGCCAACCTGATTAAGGTTCCGCTTCAAGTTGTCTACGGGGATAATATCCCGACGGTCCCGATCTCAGACCTCGTGGCCGACGGCCGGCGGGCACAGGTGATGGCCTCGCGTCTTTTTGAGAAGGCGGTCAACAGCCGTGGAGGGGACGCCAAAATTCTGCATCTGCCCGACATCGGTCTTCGTGGCAACTCCCATTTCGTGTTCTTGGACCAAAATAACCTAGCCGTCGCTGATCAACTGGCACTCTTTCTCCATAAGAAAGGCCTCGACACACGCAAGGAGTCCCACGGAGGGCTCAACTAGATAAGACAAGCAGTTAGGTGTGACAAGCAATGGCGACGTCTAACAAACGCCCTGCAGCCGACACGGCCCCGCTTGCGGATGCTGCTGAACCTGAACAGTCTCGATTGGGGCCTTGCCGCTGAGGGCGGACGTTAGCGGGCATTCAGCCCACCTGAGAGATCGATCAACCCGTAACACACTTGAGAAGGGTACAACCATGTATGATGTAATCATCGTTGGAGCCCGCTGTGCGGGATCACCAACCGCTATGCTGCTAGCCCGCAGGGGCTACCGGGTCTTACTCGTGGATAAAGGGGCTTTCCCCCGTGATGTTGTCAATGGCTACTATGTCCAACAGCTTGGCGGTGCTCAACTCAAACGCTGGGGGCTCCTGGACAGACTCCGAGCGTCAAATTGCCCGCCGCTGACTACGCTGACATTTGATTTCGGTGCCTTTGCTCTCAGTGGGACTCCACCTCCTGTAGATGGTGTAATCGAGGGGTATGTACCGCGTCGTACTGTCCTTGACAAGATTCTTGTGGACGCCGCCGTAGAAGCTAGCGCCGAACTGCGAGAGGAATTCACAGTACAGGACCTCGTCTGGGACGGGGAGTGTGTCACGGGTATTCGTGGCCGAGTGAAGGGCGGACCAACAGTGACCGAACAAGCGCGCTTAGTGATCGGCGCGGACGGCACCCACTCTAGCGTAGCCCGAGCGGTGCAGGCTCCTCAGTACAACGCCAAGCCTGCCCTCACGTGTTGGTACGCAGGCCATTGGAGCAGTCTCCCCAGCGAGAAGGTCGAATTCTGCTTGCGAGCGCGCAGAGCATTCATTGTTGCACCCACCAACGACGGACTGACCGTCGTCTTGGTTGGCTGGCCGCATCAAGAGTTCCATGAATTTCGGAAAGATATTGAAGGGAATTATTTCAAGAGTTTAGAGCTTGCGCCTTCCCTTGCGGAACGTATCCGCTGTGGCAAACGCGAAGAGCGCTTCGTGGGGACGGCAGAGACCGCGAACTTCTTTCGCAAGCCGTATGGTTCTGGTTGGGCACTGGTAGGCGACGCGGGATACCACAAAGACCCTGCCACAGCCCAAGGGATTTCGGACAGCTTTCGGGATGCGGAGTTGCTGGTAGAAGCCATTGATGACGGATTCGCTGGACGCCGACCACTCACCGATGCTTTGGCAGAGTACGAGCGTAAACGTAACGCTACGGTGTTCCCAATGTACGAGTTCACGACACAGTTGGCGAACTTAGCCGAACCGCCTTCACCCGAGGTGCAACAACTGTTGGCAGCATTATGTGGAAATCAAACCGAGACAAACCGCTTCCTGGGCACGTGGGCGGGGACAGTACCAGTGCCGGAGTTCTTTGCGCCTGAGAACGTTCAGCGCATCCTCACCACCACATGAGAGAAAGATTTTTTACCGATGGACAGCCGCGCAGAATGGGAGTAGTGGAAACATGGACGCCGGTGACGCTCTAGGGGGCTGGTTGCTATTGAAACTGCGCCCGCTAACCATGCGCTGCTCCGCATCGCCACCCGCTTGCGGTTCTGGCTGAAACCAAAAGTGCAGGGCTGAGCAGCTCGCAGTGAGCTGGAGCGTTATATTTCATAAACATGCCCTCCTCTATGTTGTTCAATATGTTTCGCTACAACCTGGTTGAGGTTTATTGGTTCACCAAGTCCCATAAGGCATTGAAAGGCACGACTCAGGAAAAGAAAGAACTCAGCTATATCAGACGAAGTACAGTAGAGACGTTGGGCACTGCGTGGGGAGTATAGGTCAACACATTACATGAGAAGGCGCCCATCATCTACCCAAACCCACATAAGGCAACCATGAAATACGTTCAATTAGCTCACCGACTGACATGGGTTCTCGCTCGCACGGCTGCGACTCTCATCATCCTTGTCTTCACGTCCAACACGACGCAGGGGGCGGAAGACGGCCAGTGGACGATGCCCGCCAAAGACTACGCTTCTACGCGCTATAGCGGTTTGGCACAGATTACGGCCGCGAATGCCAGAGGGCTTCACCCGGTGTGGACGTTTTCCACGGGTGTGCTGGCCGGGCACGAAGGGCAGCCACTGGTGGTCAATAACACCATGTACGTTGTCACGCCGTACCCGAACGTGCTCTACGCCTTCGACCTCACAAAGGAAGGCTACCCGCTGAAGTGGAAGTACCGTCCGGCCGTGAGTCCCAACGCTATTGGCATCGCTTGCTGTGATGTGATCAATCGCGGGGCGTTCTTCGCCGATGGCAAAATTATCTACAATCTTTTGGATGGACACACCGTCGCAGTCGATGCGTCCACAGGCCGCGAAGTGTGGAGCACTACGATTGCTGATGTCGGCCAGGGTGAAACGACTCCGATGGCTCCTTTGGTGGTTAAAGACCGCGTGATCGTCGGTGCCTCGGGCGGCGAGTTCGGCATCTATGGCTGGGTCAAAGGACTCGACGTGAAGACCGGCAAGGTTCTCTGGACCGCACACAATCTCGGTCCCGATGCCGACATGCTCATCAATGCCAACACTTTTAAGCCGTTCTACGATAAAGGAACTGAACTCGGGACGTCGAGCTGGCCAGCCGAGGCCTGGAAGATCGGCGGTGCTCCGGTGTGGGGAGGGATATCCTACGATCCGGAACTCGATCTGTTGTACTATGGCACCGGAAATCCTGCGCCTTACAATCCCGAGCAGCGTCCGGGCGATAACAAGTGGGCCTCGAGCGTACTCGCACGTCGGCCATCAGATGGCACGCTGGTATGGGCCTATCAATTTACGCCGCACGACAACTGGGACTACGACTCAACCGCTCCCATGATCCTCGCCGATCTCGAGATCGGCGGACGACAACGCAAAACTCTGGTGTCGTTCAACAAAAATGGCTTCCAATACACGCTGGACCGTGCGACAGGCGAGGTCTTGTCTGCGCCACCTTTTGTGAC
>CAZUFQ010000559.1:0-5176 GCA_964618735.1 uncultured Enterobacteriaceae bacterium | reverse complement strand
ATGGCGTTCAGCTTATTGCCGTCTAGATCACGGAAATAACCAATGTATGGTCCCTTCGCTCCCCCGCGCCGACCTGGGGCTCCTTCATCTTTGCCGCCCAATTCCAGCGCCTTTTTGTAAACAGCGTCGACTTGGGCTGGACTGCTAGCGGCGAGCGCAACCATGGCTCCATTGCCGGCCGTTGCAGCTTGACCATCAAACGGCGTGCAAACGGCGAAATTCGGAGCGCCGGGCTTTCCCCAGAGTTTAATTCTGCCCGCATCCATAACGACCTTAATCGCAGGATCGAGTTCGGCAAAGAGGGCATTATAAAACTTTGTCGCCCGCTCCATATCGGTGGTGCCGATCGTGGTGTATGCAATCATCGCGAATCTCCTTTCTTTCTCCTCCATTGATATTTGACCTTCGGCAGCGTCATCTTCCATTCCGTTAGCCACCGATATCTCTGAGAGAAGCAGCCAATTGGAGGAATTGCTGTCTCGGGTCTTGCCGTAGCAGAGATCGAAGAAGGAGGCAAGCTATGACTCAATTCGCTTACTCGGCGCTGGATTGTCTGCTTCTTCGGCTGTGGCCGGTTTTCTGACTGTGCCACAGATAAGTAGTCTGTCAGTTTAAATTTGAGAGAGGGATAGTAGAGGCGTCATTCCCGCGGAAGCGGGAATCCAGGAGGCATAACTACAGGCCAGTGCCCAATCTTCCTGGATTCCGGGTCTCGCGTTGCTCGCCCGGAATGACGCGCCTGCCTTTTCCCCTGCGTTGTTATTGCGGTGAACCACCAGTTCCCTGTTTCTCTCAGTTCCCATTTCTCCACTTCGTCTCCAGTGTTCCTCTCATTTACGTTTCCCTTTCTTTTCCTTCCGAGCTTTTTTCTCATTCGCTGCTGGTCGCAGCTTCGCCACAACTTCCTCGACAATACCTTTCACTTCTGGTGACAGCTTCTCAATCAACGCTTCATCACCGGTTTGCAGATAGTCAAGCGCCCGTGCGAGCGGAAACAACTGCTCTTCCATCGCGGATTCACTGATGAGTTGCCGGGCTAGCTCTAACTGTCCCATCTGAGCAACTGGGAATAGCGCCCAGAAGACTAGGTCAGGCCACTGGGCATCCCCCGACCGTTGGCCAGAGGACAATCCTTCAGTCCAAGCCTCTTTGGCTGCACCACTGTCATATTGTTCCACGAACTCGAGAAATTTGCTTAGATAAACGACTCCGCGACCAACCCAGGCTTTGGTATGCTCTGGGTTGAGGGCGAGGGTGCGGTCGAAGCTGGCCAGTGCTTCGTCATGACGATCAAGCTTGCCCAGTACGAGCCCACGATTGAACCAGACGTCGGCATACTCCGGGTTGAGGGCGAGGGCGCGGTCGAAGCTGGCCAGTGCTTCGTCATGACGATCAAGCTTGCCCAGCGCGCCCCCACGATTGATCCAGGCAATGGTATGCTTTGGGTTGAGGGCGAGGGCGCGGTCGAAGCTGGCCAGTGCTTCGTCATGACGATCAAGCTTGCCCAGCGCGCCCCCACGACCGATCCAAGCAATGACATCTTCTGGGTTGAGGGCGAGTATCCGGTCGATGTGCTGTAAGGCTTCTTCCATCTGTCCTGCAGCATAGACAGTGAGAAAAAACGCCCACAGTTTATTAACTTCCGTGATAGCGCCGCTGACATGGAGCTGTTCGAGCGTTTCTGCTGAAAGATCCTCTAAGTCTATGCTGGCTAGCAGCTCTTTCGTTATCGGTCCTTCGTCGCCAAGAGCGAGGTGTCCACGAATGATGTCCTCCATGATGCGCGCGCGTAGTGGCCCAGCCTGTATCGCTTCCGCTAGGTAGCGGTGATGTTCGAGGGTATCGCGGGCTTCACGAAGGCGGTTAGCCTCCAGGTACGAGTGGAAGCGGGTCTGCAACCGTTCACTTTCCGTGCTCATTTCCTCGGCGGCGTACCAGACCCGGAGAAAGTTCACCAACCAACCCATGCGCTGATGCACGTTGCGCCCCAGGCGCATCTGATGCCAGATCGCGTAGAGTGGTTCGGAGAGGGTGTAATAGGAGCTGCGTCCCTGCAGATTCGCAGGGTGCACGTACCCGATCTCGGTCAGTCGCTTGAGCTGGGCGCTGACCTGGTTGGGCGGCAAACGAACGGCGGCGGCAATGTCACCAGGTGTGATTCCCTCGTTTGTTGCTCCACTGACGCGGGCGATATGGTCGAGGATTTTTCGCTGTTGCGGGGGCAGGGCTTCGATTTTGGCTTTGTAGTAGGGAGTTACTTCGTCGAGCAACTTCTCCAGACCCCGGCGTACTTCACTCAGATTGGATTGTGTTACCACCCGATAGAGCATGAGCACGAGACGGGGATTGCCGCCGGTGAAGTATTCCAGGGCGCGTAAACGGCTGGCATTGGCCTGCAGCGTGGCGTCGAAGTTTTCCACTTTATCCACTAACGCTCGACGCCGGAGCAGGTCTTGTATCTGGTTGAACTGCAGGTCGGACAGGTCATACAACTTGAAGAAATTGTACAGCGGTTGATTGTAGGCGCGCGCTTCCTTGAAGAAGGTGGTGGCGCCGCCAATCACCATCATCGTGCCGTCGTTCATCAAGACATCACGCAGCCGCGCATTGTCACGCTCGTCATTAATCTGCTCCAGGATGAGATCGAAGTTCTCCACGAGCAGTACCAGACGCTTGCCATGGGTGCGTCGCCAGTCTTTGATGGCGGCGAGTGCGGATTCCTGCAAGTCCTCATTCTTCGGATACTTGCGTCGCAGGTCTTCGGCCTGTTGGCGTATGGCATCGTCATTAGTTTCGCTCGCTAGCAGATTGAGGACGGTCAGCCAGAAGTCCGCCATGTCGTAGATGCCATACGACTCTTCCGGAAACTTCAGCGCTTGCCAGCAGTCGGTCAGGCCCCAGTCTTTGAGAGCAAACTGTATCATCAAGAGGACTGTGGTTTTGCCCATACCGCGTGGCGCAATAATGACGACATGCTGGACACCGAAACCATCGGGCTGACGTTCGATGAGCGTAAGGAGTTCATCTACGAGCGGTTGTCGTGCGACGAAAGTTGCCTTGATTTCTTGTTCCGACATCGCGTCGGGATTGTAGAGCAGTTCCATGGTCATCTCCTTTAGCCACTCGCTATCCCATAATGGCGTAGCCACCAATCGCGTAACAGCGCACAGGCGAACTCGTATCGCCGTGTGTCGGCAGCGAAGCGAAGATAGAAGTCGTTCTCCAGGTTCGCCATCATGCGGTTGAATTCCTCAAGGTCTGCTTGGTTGCCAATGACTGCTTTGAAGAACTGCCAACAGGCGTCACGCGTGAGTTGCCCTTCGACCGCGACTACGCGTAGGATGCGTCGCGCCGCCGTCGTCGTGTGAGAATCATAGTAGTCGCTGAGCCGACCGTAGTAGTGATCAAAGTAGGTTTTGCAATGTACGCCCAACACTTTGTCACGGTAGATGCGTTCTATGCGAGTGGGTGTGACTTTTTCACCCTCTTGAGCAAAGGTTTTAGCGACTTCGGAGAAGAGGATCTGTAGGAAGTAGGGGACCGGCGTTCCGATCAACCCGAGCATGCGCCGTTTGCAGGCAGGAGAGAGTTGCAGCGACGGGCGATGATCGCGAGCCAACTCATCCAAGAACGTGGAGGCGATTTTTGGCGAGAATGGTTCCAGTTGTAACGTCTCAAAGTCAGTGATGGATTTGATTTCACCAAGTTGACTGAGCACTTGGCCGATACCAATCGATCCGGCGATCAGGAAACGAATCTTGGTGCTCCCGGGAGTCTGTCGCAGCGCACGTAGCCACCGGAGCAAAGTGATAGCGTCATCGCGATGTTCTGATGACCGCGTCATGCGGTCGATCATCATAGGAAACTCATCAAGAAAGAAGACGAGCGTTTCTGGAGCTTGTGCAAGGGTGCGGAAGAACTCCTCGCCACGCTCCTGCCAACACGGGCGAAGTTGCTCCTTGAGCTTGATCTTGACCTCAAACAATTCGATCTCTGCGATGTTCCGTTTGAAAAAACTCCAGAGTTGCTGAGGAAGCCAGGTCAGTCCTTTGAGGAGCTTTGCTAGTGCGCCGTCACGAGCGACTTGTTCAAGAAGTCGGATTATGAGTTCGGCAGGCTCAGTAAAATGTTCTAAGTCGGCGTGGACGACTCTGTAGTTCCAGCGTGGCTCGTCTATCAGGTTGAACATGACGCTGGTTTTGCCGAATCGGCGAGGAGCCGCCAGCAAGACATGGCTAGTTTTGAGTTTCTCAGCTACGAGGTCCACGAAAGCTCTACGCCCGTAAAAATCTTTCCCACGCACTGGGGCTCCGACTTGGTTGCTTGCCATTACCTAGCTTCCTTTTTTTAAGGATTTCATATAAAACATTTCTGTTGTACATCATTTTCGTTGTATATCAATCTCTCTCAGTAAGTCTATGTTTTTACACGATTTTATGAGGCCATCAGGCTGTTTTCATAGAAGTGATGTGAACAATAGAGATGTACACCGTGCCCGACGTACTGGATGCAGTCGCGGCGTCGCGCTTTGTCATTTGCGGTCCATAAAAGGACGCTGTGATATTAGACGCGCTAAATTCGCTTTGAAATTTGGCCTTGTAAATTAGAGGGGAGACTTCTAATTTGCGAGCCTGAGACAGCGATTTACCCGAGCAAAGGCAAGTGCGGCAAGGGTTATCGATGGTTGATGACTGGGGTCCAAGGTAAGCAACAGTTACGGTTGGCGCTAAATCATCCTTGTAATTCTGGAATCCTACTCCATAAATGCAAGGATAAGTTGGGATAGATTCTAGAGGGCAGCAATAAAGACTCGGTGCGCAAGCGCACCCTACGTACTACGGGAGTGCGTCAGCGATACAGCAGCACCGAATCGCGTTCATTCTGCCATGACGCTTCATCTACGGTCGCGAGAGCGTCGAGGTCAGCAGGCGTAGCGGCAGGGGCAACCACCCATTGGCCCAGCACCGGGCCGGCGGGAGGCGTGCTATATCTCCCGCGAACTTGGCATTTTGGCACTCCTGTGCTGAAGTCGTTGCGCCAAAGGGGAAATCCCAGGAATTCACTTTTGGTACTGCCGGCACTTCTCAAACCTGAGAAAACACATTGCCAATGTTTCAGGTCAAGTGTGTTGGCATGATTTTTTCGCGACTTGTTTCGGCAGAGGTTGACCCGGCGG
>CAZUFQ010000558.1:0-5185 GCA_964618735.1 uncultured Enterobacteriaceae bacterium | reverse complement strand
GGGACCAAAGCGCGGTCCGGTAATCTCCGAAAGCGTGTGTTCAAGTCGAACCAGCGCTTGCTTCGGCATGCGTTTCAGCGTGCTGGCGTACGCCGGATGAGCATGATTGGGCGGTTGTGCGCTGGCGTCCTCGCGCGTGTAGCTGATACGAGTTGGCATTGCCTTTCCCTCCATGAACTGCTTGTACGTAACCTCACGCCGCGGTCACCGACCTTCATTCAACTCCATCAATGTTTTTTAGAAGAACAATTAGTCTGCGTGGCCATAGCCGTGGAAACGCTTTGCAGTCATAGAAACCCTCTTCGGTTTCACTCCTTGGTTGTCCCCTTAGGGCCGATCTCTACGCCGAAGCCCCCAACCTCGGGGTGATGCCCGTAGACGTCTTCGACGTAGTATTCTGACTGATAGGTAGCGGCTCTGGCTCCCCAGCCATACTCGAACATCCATCCCGATGGATTGCGGAAGTAGAATGAATACATGTGATCGTTGGAGTGTTTGCCAGGAGTGACTTCCACCGGAACTTTATGTTTACGCACCAGTTCGTACGTGAGACCCACATCATCGAGGTTGTCGACTTCGAGCATGATATGGTTCAGGCGTCGATTCATCCCACCGATGCCAAACGCCACACTGTGATCCCGGTCGTTGCAATGCATGAAGGTGGGAGTCACGACGTGCTGACCCATGCGAATCTTGTATTCTACGCCGCCGCGCATGCCCAACTGACAGAAAAAGCGATACGCCGCCGAGATATCAGCCTCACGGATGATGCAGTGCCCCAATCCGCCCGCTCCGGTCTTAAACCGACCGTGCATCCTGCGGCCCGGATGGAACGGCTTGCTGAACTGCACCTCGGGGCCATGGAAGATCTCAACGGGATTGCCGCTCGGGTCAGTGAGCTTGAGCACTTCGAGCACATGCCGCTCGACGGCCTCCTCTTCTGATCCCACCCGGTAAGGAATCTCTGCCTTCGTCAGTTGGTGCTGCATCTCGCGAAATTCCTCCGGGCCAGCTACCCGGAAGCCCAAATACTCTAGATCGTCGCTGCCGTTGGCGTGCAGCACGAGGCGGTGATGCCAGTAGTCCATGCGTAAGTAGCATCGGTTAGGCTCACCATCATCTGCGAGTTCGAACCCCACAATGTTAGCAGCGAAATTCTTCCATGCATCGAGATCTTTTACCCCGACGCCCATATAGCCGAGTTTTGTGACCTGGACCATTGTTTTCTCCTTATGGCTCGCTTTGTTCGCTAGCCCGCTCCCTTCGGTCGCTCTATGGCAGATAGCTGACAGTCAAAATGCTTACCATTTGCTCTAAAGTGAGCGCAGCGAACGAGCCATATGCCAATAAGCCATAGAGTGCACACAGTGCGCGGGCTATATGCTGATTCATCGTTTCTCTTGCTTCTCCCACCAATCTGAGCCCAACGCTACCCGTCGCACGGCGTCGGTGTCGGTCGGCTGATGGCCCACCTGATGCGCCGGCGCTGGCGCTTCGACTACTCGATTCGCTAAGCGCCCTAGCCCAGTGACCTCGATTTCAACAAGGTCGCCTACATTCATGGGGCGCGAATTCCTGGGCGTCCCCGACATGATCACATCCCCAGGGAGCAGCGTGATAAAGCGGCACAGATCCGCCAGGATGTAGTCGATCGGGAAGATCATCTCGCTGATCGCGTCCTCCTGCACGACTTTGTCGTTGATATAAGTCCGCAGAACCGATTGGCGGATATCGACACCGCTGACAATGCCCGGGCCGATCGGACAAAATCCGTCCTGGCCTTTGACGCGCAGCATTGAGCCCGCATCAGTCTCGCGAAAGTCCTGGCTGCCGACATCGTTGCCGGGAGCAAAACCGGCGATGTAATCCCAGGCTTCCTCGCGCCCGACATTGCGCATCGGCTTGCCAATGATCACCGCCACTTCACCTTCGTAGTTGAGATACTTGGTGCGCTGGGGGCGCACCAGAGAGCCGCGGTGACTGTTTAGTGCAGTGAGCGGCTTCTGAAAATAAGTGGGCGTCTCTTGCTTAGGAGCGCGAAACTCGATCCGTCGTGATTCATAGTTGAGATGAATACAGAGAATCTTGGTGGGTTCGCACGGCGGTAAATAGATCGCGTCGGCTTCGATGACCCGACGGCCATCGCCCAGCAACAGAGTCTCTCCTTCCGGCTTGACCCATTTGGGTTGGCCTTCATGCAAAATACGACGCCATTCGGTCCGAGGGCCCTCAAGTACACTCATGGTGCATCCTCCTCCTGTCAGGCGGTCGACCGCCTTTTTGTCCGTTGGGGTTTCCTATGTCGACTTGGCGCAGCTTTGCTTGCGGGACGCAACCCTAAGAGTTGCGTCTCCACCATTTGGCGCAGAGAAGGATGACTGGTTTCTGGCGGCGCCGCGCCCCAACCAAGCCAATTGAGAAGACGCAAAAAATACAGCGCGAACAAATTACGGGCGAGCACCGAGGCAGTGACCTTGTCTGAGAGCTCACCGCGCTGCTGCGCTCGCTCGATTAAAGTTCCCATCGACTCGTAAAATCCGATCATGACCTCGTGTATCCTCTGGCGATCGCCGGTGACAAACGCCATCTCTTTGACGAACACGCGGGCAAGTTCCATATGGCGACGGTTCTGTTCGATCATCACTCCAAACACGTACATTACCTGATCCAGAAAAGGCGTTTCTGGCGCCGTCGCAAAGGCGTGCTCCATCGCGTGGCCCACATCTTCCTGAAAGCACTGGACGAGCAGATCCTCTTTTGAGCGGGCATAGAGAAAGAGCGTGCCCTTGCCGACGTCGGCCAATTCAGCAATCTCACTTACGGTAGTCTGATGGAAGCCCTGGCGACGAAACAGCTCACGCGCGGCCCGAAGGATACGGTTGCGTTTGTCGCACTTGTTGCGCTCCGCCCGGCTGAGAGCAGGTCGCGTCTCAGCAGCGGTTATCAACTCTGTCTCGGCGCCATTGTTCATTGAAAGGATTCCTACGAAAAATTAGGAGCATGCTGAGAAGGGAAAAGCACAGCTCCAGCTCGCTGTATGCCAACAATTCCGCAGGTACATAAATTTCCTTCCTTCGCGAAAGGTAGCTACAATAAAAATGACCGAGGTCAGTTATGTCTATGGTCGTAAATCATATCAGTGAGCGAGTGTCAACTTAGTTTGGAGGGTCGAGTGAGAAATTTCTGCCCTTGCCGGAAGGGAGACAGGACATCGTCGCAAACGCGTTTACGAGGGAAATGCTAGGTGAGGGGCAGTTCACCCCTTGTGAGAACGGAAGGCAAAGGACGCCTTATTCTCGACCTTTAACGCGAGGCGCGCCCTACCTGTAGTTTGGGGAAAGTGGGTAAGTATGCGATTAGGAGGCAGGTAAGTGAGGAGCATCGGTACTCTTTTTGAAAAACCATACCCGATAGGACGGCGTTATTCACATATAGTGACCGTCACCCCTCATCGCTATGCATTAGGGGCGTCCGACAAGTTGCCCACGCCCCTTGCTAGTCATTCATTTAGTCGTGTGAAGATGGAATCGAGGTTAACGCTGAGGTACAGGTTATCTGGGCCGCTGTAAAGGTGCCATTACCGATCCCTCCTCCCGATCCTCGGTCGGATTGCCCAGCATGGCCCGGACACCCTGCCGTCGCCGCCAACGGGCAGAGTTCGATATGATCCGTAGCGGTCACTCCGATACCCAACCACTCCGGCGCAGTCGTCTGCAGCGAAATCGTCAGCAGTTTGCCATCGTCAGACAAACAGGCGGCTCCAGTAGAGGTCCCCACCACGGTCGAAGCCGTACGCATGATGCCGGACCACGGTTTACAGGTCCCACTGGTTGGGGAGATAAATTCCTTACCCACAAAGGTGGTTCCGCCCGACCCGAAGCCTCCATTGACGGCGACACAGAAATCCTGCAGTAAAGGTCGCTCATCCCATACCCAGCGCACCGCGTCTGCTACGACGATATTGGTAGGCGACACCCCGGCGTCGCTGACCTGCACCATCCCAGTATTTCCTGCAGTAAGCTTGACGCAGCCAAGATGGCGCCACGCGCCGCCGTTCACTGTTTGATCAACAGTGAACGTCCCACGGACTGTGGACCCATCGAACACCTTATATTGAGCGGCAGTTGTGCGGGTGGGCCCATCGGTCCACCGGGCTTGGATGCACCAGTTGCCTGTCGAGGTGATAAGGACCTGTGTCTTAAATAAGGCCGTGTCTACGCTCCCACCTCCTTGAGCGAACCTGTAGCCCGTGCCATAAAAGCCCACCCCACTGGTGGACTGGGTCCAAGTGCCAGTTAAGACGGCCAAATTGTCGTCCTTATCCAGGACCACCTCACCGCGCGCTTGGGCGCTGAGTCGGCGGCTCGGCTTGCAGGTCTCGGTGCCGATCGTGCGGGCCCGGAGGAGCGCCTACCTCGCGTTGTCGGCGGACACCAGCGCGGCGGCCAAGGGCAACGTCGGCGCGATCACGAACTCCGCGTTCGACCCGTTCCGCCTGGCGGTAGACACTGCTTTGCGCGCCCTGGCCTGGCAGGCCGCCAACGGCCCCTCCGGCATGCGCTCCCAGGCCCAGGCCGAGCTGACGGCGATCCAGCCGCTGCTGTGCGGACTGTCGTCGCTCGCCATCGCGATCTCCGACGCCAAGTCGCCCTGCATCGGCGGCCTGGGGCCCGCGCCGTTCCTGCCGCTGGCCACCTCCGAGGTGGGCGACAGCATCACGGCGCGCCTCACCGCCGCCCAGAACAGCTACGCCACGCTGCGCAACCAGTACCTGGCGGCCAGCGACACGCTCCCCGCGCTCACCACCGGCTACACGCTGCCCACCGCCCCGCTCGACAGCACGGCCCTGCGCACCCTGCTCGGCAGCGTCGGACCGTTAGGCGGGGACTCGGTCGGGCAGGTGGTGCGCACCGGGATCGGTGACATCGAGGTCGGCGGCTGGTTCCAGCTCGCCCGGGGCCCGCGCTGGCGCAGCCAGGTCGCGGTGACGGTGCGGCTGCCCACCGGCAAGACCGACGCGCCCGGCAACTACTTCGACATCGGCACCGGCGATCACCAGACCGACGTGGAAGTCGGGTTGCGGAACGACTTCGTGCTCAACCGCACGATGTGGGTGCACGCCGGCGGCCGGTACAACTACCAGATGAGCGACAAGCTGCAGCGGCGGGTGACGCCGTACTACCTG
>CAZUFQ010000557.1:0-5192 GCA_964618735.1 uncultured Enterobacteriaceae bacterium | reverse complement strand
AAATTCGCCCCTTCCCGAGAAATCATATAAATTTTTGACAATGTCGAATACGTTGCCCCCTCAAAATCAACCGATCCTTGCAAAGGAATGAAGACTGGCCCGCCGCCCTGAGAGGGGTCCGGAGTCTCGAAGGGGGCGCCCGCCGGAAGTCGCCAGCGTTGCGCCCACACTTCGTCTTCTCTGATGAGTGTTGCTGCTAATGCCGAAGTGGAAGCTTCGTTGGCGACGTCGATTTGCTTAAAGAGAATTCTGTGCTGCTTCCCACGGAGATGCTCACGGATGGTGTTGGCGTCTTTCGGCATTTCATAGGTTTCATCATTTGGCCGCGGCCACAGGGCAAGCAGAGCGAATCCGTCCTTTGTGACCTCGATCGGTCCGTAGGGCACCCACGCGTCCGTGTACTGAATGGTAACGAGTTGTACAGGTTTCTTGGCTAATTTTGCCACGCCTGACACATAGACTTGCCACTGATCGACAGGATGAGCATGGGTGGTCGCGAGGCCTTCTTCGTACTCGGCGAAGAGCGCCTGCCCGCCGTCGAGATGGGAGGAGACCTGCGCGTCACGGAAGTCGGCAATGAGATTCGTGATGTAGGTGTTGAGATAGACTGCAGGATAAGGCGGCAGCAGATAGCGGCTTTTGTGGGCTTCAGTAAAGTTTGCGGCTTTAATCATGGAAGCTTCCTCATTCTTTGCTGGGATGGATTAGCGCCCTTGAAACCGTGGCGGACGTTTTTCGAGGAAGGCTTTGCGCCCCTCAGCAAAGTCTTCGGTCTGGAATGTGTGGTGCAGGGCCAGTCCTTGGTGTTCGTAAGCAGCCTCGACTGCTGCCTCTTCCCAGCCATGCACGATAGCCGCCTTGGTGTAGCCGTAAATCAGTGTGGGGCCATCCGCAAGCGTACGCGCTAGCGTAAACGTTTCTTCTTCGAGTTGAGACAAGGGCACGACTCGATTGACGAGGCCCCATCGTTCTGCCTCCTGCGCTGACAATGTGGGTGTGAGCAACGCCCATTCCATTGCCTTGCCGATACCAACAAATTGCTGAAGTAAATTCGTGCCGGTGGCGATGCCTCGTTGTACGAACGGAATGCGCAGGGTCGCAGTATCCGCCATCAGACGGAGGTCGCAACCGAGCGCCAGGTTGAACCCAGCCCCATGAGCATGACCGTTGATCATGCCAATCACCGGTTTCGACAATGCTCGCATCTTTGCGACGACCAATGGCCAGCGCCCCTCGCCTTTGACGTACTGTTTAATCGGATCTTTGTAGCGGTGGTCCGGCTCGCCAGGTTCATTCATGCCTTTGAGATCATCACCGGCGCAGAACGCGCGTCCCGCGCCGGTAAGAATCACAGCTCGAACCTCTTCGTTACGGTCACAGTCCTCTAACGCTTCGAGCAATTCTACTCCGATCCGCACATTTAGGGCGTTGAGTCGTTCAGGGCGATTCAGTGTGAGGCGACAAACGCCGGCGTCTTGTTGTACGAGCAGATAACGGAAGTCCATGAACGTATCTCCCCTGCTTAGTACAGAATCTTCTCTTCCTTCATTTTGACGATCTGTTCATCCGTACAGCCCATGACCTCGCGCATGATCTCGTCAGTGTGCTGACCCAACAACGGCGCCGGGGCCCGTACGCCGTTAGGCGCGTTAGTCAGAAGCCAAGGGATGCCGGTGTGAATTTTCTCACCGATTTCTGGATGCGGCAAACTGGTGAAAAAGCCGCGCGCGTTGAGGTGCGGATCTTCAGTGAGATTTTTACTGTTCATCGAAGGAAAGGCGGCGACTCCCGCAGCTTGCAAACTGCGAGTGACTTCCCATTTGTCGCGTTCCGCGGTCCAGGCGGTAATGAGTTGATCCAGCTCGCTCTCGTGCGCTTTGCGGTCTTTCGCCGTACGGAAACGATTATCTGTCGCAAGTTGCGGCTGGCCGATGGCTTGACACAGTTCCTGCCACTCTGTCTCCGCGTCACAAGCAATCGATACCCACTCATCCTCTCCCTGGCAGCGGAAACAGTTATGTGGGGACATGAGCGGATCATGGTTGCCATCGCGCGTGACCTCGGTTCCGTTCATGGCGTATTCCATCCATCCTTCCGGGACGAGGGCCGTCATTGCTTCCCACATCGACACGTCAATGTACTGCCCTTGGCCGGTCCGTTTCCGTGCAGCCAGGGCGGCGCAAATTGCCGTCGCTGCGTTGATGCCGCCGTTCGGATCGCCAAGAGAAAGGCCAATCTCTTCCGGCGAACCGCCCGCATAACCAGTCATAGCTGACAGTCCGGTGAGCGGCGCCATGGCCGGTCCGTACCCCATATACTCTTTCTGTGGTCCGGTGTGTCCATAACCGGTAATCGATGCAACGATGAGGTCCGGCTTGATCTTTTTGAGTTCTTCGTAACTCAAACCCAACCGTTCCATCACGCCGGTAGCGAAGTTGTCTACGACGACATCACATTTTTTAATCAACTCTTTTGCGAGTTCGATGCCCTCGGGCTTGTCGAAGCTCATAAGCAAACTTTTCTTCCCCAGGCTCCATTGATTGAAGAGACCGGAGCGGTTGACGCCGCCTTTCATTCCTTTGGGATAGAGCGGCAAACGGCGGGTAATGTCAAGGCGTCCCTGCGACTCGATCTTGATCACCTCAGCGCCTAAGTGAGCGAGGTGCATCGCGCAGTACGGTCCCGCCCACACCCAGGTGAAGTCAGCGACGCGGACGCCCTCTAGTGGAAGACGATTGTTCGAGGAGTGCATTGGCGTGTTACGTGTTGCATGTTGCGTGTCCGGCAGGGCGCTGAGCACTTCTTTATTGTGTTCACCGAGTAAAGGCGCGGGGCGGCGAATCCGCCACCAGGGCTCCGCCAAACGGTACGGAGGACCGAGGTGAACAAGCTTGCCGGCGCGCGGATGCGTGACGTCTACAAAGAAGTTCCGAGAGTGGAGCTGTTCCTGTTTGGCCATCTGCGTCATGGTGAAGACCGGGGCAATGCAAATCCGCCGTGCTTGTCCGGTGCGCCACAGGTCCTCTACGTTCCACTGTTGTGTCCACTCTTCCAGGTAAATTTTAAGAGCGTCGTAATTTTTGGAGCGATTCAGTTGATCCTTGAAAATTTCCCAACTGGCCCATTCGGGATTGCCCATCAGCTCGACGAGCCGTTGCCATTGGTCTTCTTCCACATTGAGGATGAAAATCAGTCCGTCTTTGCACTGATACATACCCCACGGATACAACTGCCGGCGGCCCAAGCGCGAGGCCACGCGTCCCGCATAGGTATAGTAGATAAAATTTTGCTCCAGAAATGAGGCGGTGTACGACTGCACGGACAAGTCGATATGTTCCCCCATCGCCGTTTGTAACGCGTGATAGTAGGCGGCGAGAGAGGCTGTCGCCGCACACAATGCGGCTTGAAAATCCGCCTGTTGACCAGCAGCTTTGAGCGGCGGTTGATCGGGTTGATCGGACGCGCCTGGACTTAACCAGGCCCATCCGCCGCCGTTCGTGAGGTTCAGCTCATACGCTTTGTAATCTTTATATGGACCGGTTAAACCAAACGGTGTGACTGAACACATAACAAGACGAGGATTCACTGCACGGAAGGCTTGGTAGTCGAGCCCCAACGCGGCCATCTGCGCAGGCGGATAGTTGTGAACCAGAAGATCCGCGCCGCTGACAAGCTGGGTCAACTGGTCGTGTTGTTCTCGCAAGTTGAGGGTGACGCCACGTTTATTCGTGTTCAGGTAGAGAAAGAGGCCGCTCTTTTCAGGATCAGCAACTCCGCCAGGAAACGGGCCGCGTTGACGCGCGAGATCACCGCTTGGTTCTTCCACTTTAATTACATCTGCGCCCAGATCGGCCATCAACTTGGTTGCATACGACGCAGACACCATATTCCCAAGCTCAACAACTTTTACACCCTCAAGTCCTTGCATGTAGAAACCTCCTTTACGGTCGGACAACCGGGCAACCTTAGCGCATGAGAGAGGCAAGAGACAAGGGAGCAGATTGACTACTAGACTTGATCTTTCATGTCTCTTCGTTCATGCCTCTCCTCAAGCTCTCGGGCTTGTATTTCCAATGGTTCAGCTTCTGCATCTCGTTTCATGTTCCGTAAGAGAACCGCATAATTACGCAAGGTAGCAATAAAGTTAGGATGTTCCTGCCCTAGGGATGTTTCCCAAATGGTTAGCGCCCTTTGATAAAGCGGTTCGGCTTCGGCATACTTGCCTTGACTGCGATAGACTTCCGCTAGGTTGTTCAGACTCACGGCAACATTAGAATGTGTAGGACCTAGCGTCTGCTCAGCAATTGCTAGCGCCTGCCGATAGAGCGGTTCAGCCTCAGTATATTTACCTTGACTGTCGTAAAGTAATGCCAGGTTGTTCAAACTTGCGGCGACTTCGGGGTGCATGACCCCCAGGATCTCTTTATCTATGGCCAATGCTTGCTGGTAAAGCGACTCGGCTTCAGCATGCTTGCCTTGACTACGGTAAACTTCTCCTAAGTTGTTTAGAAGCGTGGCGATGTTAGGGTTCATGGGGCCTAACTTCTGCTTGGCAATTGCTAACGCCCGCTGGCAGAGTCGCTCAGCCTCAGTGTATCTACCTTGATGGGTGTAGAGTCCCGCTAACATATTCAGACTACTAGCGAGTTCAAGAGGATTTGGAGGTAAAGCTTCTTCCTGGATTAAAAGAGCTCGTTGCAGGAAGGGTTCGGCACCATTCAGGTCTCCTAAGGCTGCAAGCAGTATTCCTCGTAGCGTTATAATGTCGGCTTTTTGCTGAGCATCTTTGATTCCCTCTACGATGTTTCCTAAGACGTCTAGGGTCTGTAACGCTTCGGCAAAATGGCCTGCATCGCGTAACTCATTCACAAGGGGAAGTAATATCGGGCGGAACAGAGCTTCTGGGGTCCGATGCTCAGCTAAGCCTTCTTCAAGCAGCTTCTTGAGGATACGAATGCGACGCTCACGTGCTTCCGGTGTATCCCCCGGTGCAATGATATGGCCTATGGTTAAAGGAAATGGCACACCGTAATGTCGTTCTTTGTCCTCACTCGAAGTGAGTACATAATGATGAGCACGCCAGGACCACAAATTGAGCGCGTGAGAGCGGATCAAGTCTATGAGATAGACAGGAAGCAAAAAAACTACGACAACGCCAAGATTGGCGAGTCGCTCGCGGCCAAGATTTAATT
>CAZUFQ010000556.1:0-5201 GCA_964618735.1 uncultured Enterobacteriaceae bacterium | reverse complement strand
ATCCTGGTTGAAGCAACTCATGCGCAAGATGAGCGGACTGCTCGATTGGCGCCAGGGCGGTCGAACCAATAAGGCCTAGCGTAAAGATGGGCGATCTCCTGAAGTGACACCAGATCGGTTGGACGCGGCCCACCATTCCCACAAACCGACGGAACTTCACCTCCACTACTCGCACATCGCTTCGTAATTAACCACCAAAGCTATACATGTCACCTAACGAACAAAACTCTCCAACGCCTTCGTCGCTTCGTCTAGGACGCGCCGCGATCCTTAGCTCACTCACCGCACTGATCGCGGCGGCAACCGTTACTCTGCATTTCATCGGTGTGGTGAGGCACGGTGCGTACCTTCGTCACTGGGGAATTGATGCGGGGCTGTTTCCCAAGGCTACGGACTGGTTTCTTATCAATGGATACTACGGCCTCGTTGATCGGTTCGTGGTGATACTGGTTGCCGTCATGAGCAATCTCCATTGGGTACTTGCGGCAGCTGTAGCGTTAGGACTCTATATGTTTTTATTACTTTCACCAGCAGCAGCTGGGTCAGGCAAACCATCGATGTGGCTGCTCCGACGGCCGGCGTGGTTTCGCCGGATGCTTAGGCAGGTTCTGCTCACTGCGCTGATCGTTAGTGCATTGCCTATGGCACTTTTCTTGCTCACGGCGTTTATGGTGACACCAGCTATGCTTGGGGATTTAGCCGGAACAGCAATAGCCGAGGCGAATGCTTTGGAATACGCAAAAGGATGCGAAAAATCCAAATACAAATGCGTTCAGTTGAAAAAGAATGATGCGGTGATCGCCATTGGCTTTGTCATAGATGACTCTCCCGCTCAGATCGCAATTTTTGACACGGAGCTCCAGCGCGGTCGTACCATTCCCAGAGATCAGCTTGAAATGGTAGTAACTCGCAGCCCGTAGGTGAAGTCAACAGGAATGCCGTGACTACACGTTAGACATTGGCTTACTTACCCTTTTCTGCTCCGTGACGCGCATATTCTCGATAGTACTAGTCGTACCTTGTATTGGGATCGAACAAGCGTTCCTCGACATAGGAGTACTGAACCTTTTTGACGTCAGCCACCTGACTCGAACCGGCGATCCATGTCACCTTGGAAGGATCGAAGAGCACCAGATTCACGCCGGCGCCTACTGTACTGCGAAATTTCACACCATCGAACCCCATCTGCCTTAAAAGCTCTGCGATGAACTGAGTCAGGCTGTATAGCTGCCTGTTACTCGGCGGTGCGGCAGTTGCCAATGCATTCTCAATCGCAATAATCAACTCAAGAGCATCTAACTCATCATCTGATCGGTAAAGGTCCTTTAAGCGATGAGTCGAGAGATCCGCAATGATCAGCTTCTCGGTGGTAGAAAAAGCACCTAGTGACACCTGCTCTCCAGGATGAGGTCTAACCTCAGAAAGGGCCGTGGCGGGGTCTGATGCAAGATACAAAAATGAAACACCGGGGCGATTCAATCGCCCTGCAGAGGTGGTTCCGACAGGAGGAGCAGCAAGACTCTCATCTGCAAAAGGCTCATAAAAAATGATGCCGTCTTGTGGATCATCTCCGTAATTGGCAGCACGCCTTGTTGCGCCAACACGCGCCCTATGCCATATCTCACCAGGCTCGATAGTGCGTGTGATGTGAGCTCGAATGCCTTCAAATTTCTTCTCATTCTCTTTTTCAACAATGAAATAGTTCTTCTCCATCAACTCACGTCGAATGACGGAGAGTAAATATGCCTCCCCCAAGGAAACCGCTCTCATTGGCAAGTAGTTATAAATATCCCGGCCATAGGCCGTGAAAAGATGGATGCTCCCTTCTTGATCATGGCGCTCCAAGAATGAAAGCAAGAAGTCTTCATAGTCACTATCACTCAGTTTTAGATTGAACTTAATGATGGGACTTCTTTCACCGAAGAGAGATTGGAGGCTGCCGTCGCTGAGCTTCCCGTGATATTCCCACTCAGAGTGGTAATACCGTATCAGCGCCTTGATGAGAACAAGAAACTCTGGATCTCCAGTGTTCGCAATCCGTCTCGTCCCATTACCGCAAACACTACAAGAGCCCATATCCTTGGCGCTCGCTACGAACTCTTTAAGAAGATCTGGCAAAGCACAGGATTCGCAAATAGCATGCATAGTCATCCAATAATTGAGCCACTAAACCTATTAGAGAAGCAGCTAGACTGAAAGCAGTCATTCTGAAACTTTCTTGTATCGCTTGATGCTCAAGCCACCATTTTTTAGCGCATCTCTCAAACCTTCCAGGTTTTCAAATGCATTTTGATGCAATCCGGACGCTAGATTCCGACAGCACCGTTCAATGGCATCCTCAGTCTTCCTGGATGTTGACAACATCAACGCTGACTCGATAGCCGCGAAGTCCCTGACTAACGCCTCAGCACACCTCACACCCTCCTTGGTCAACGAATAGAACCTTAAACGAAGGTCCCTGGGAGCATCAGACGACTCTAGGGGCAGGAGGCTTACTAGCCTCTTGTCCTCGTGGGTCAGGGCAATCAACTGCGGTACGACGCGTGACGCTGGCAGACAAAGTCGTTGAGCTATTCGCTGAGGAGTCATAGGCTGACGGACACCACCAACAATGTTCTTGATCATCAAACAACAGATTTGAACTTGCGTCTGATTCAGTTTCCTGGCGCGCCGCGCATCGCGGATCAAGCTGCTCGCAATGTTGCCAAGCAAAAGAAAATTCAACAGCAATTGCAACTCCATCCAGTTGGAACTGAGTCCTCTAAGTTGTTCGGCGTTGCGAACGAGCGACAATCTCATCCGCACGAGAATTCATTCAAATTTGAATGAATTTATTTGAATAATACTTGGCTCGGATTTTCACCTTCCGCCGAGTACTTCTCTGCAAAGTAATTGCGTTGTTTTACGTTGAGATTTTTCCGTTGCGTCGGAACTTCTTATTTGCCATCATGCGCAAATGAACGTACCAAAAGTACCCGAAGTAGCGCATGCTAAGCCGCGGACGCAGAAGATTAGCTTTCGGGAAGTGGAACGGTCTATCACGGCTTACTTGATGGAACGCTACGGCCCTCTACTCGACGCGAAAGCCTTGGCAGAAACGTTTAAGTTCCCGACGATCGATGCGCTGGAGCGAAGTCTCGAGCGGGGATACCTGCGCATTTCGACACACGAGATGCCACACCGGCGCGGCAGATTTGCCCTGGCACACCAGGTCGCAAAGTATTTGGCGCAAGGTTCTATGGAGAAGGATTTTCAAGTGGGCAAAGCAGATACGCCGGACTTGAGAGAGGAGCGGCCGCAGTGAAGCGGTAACCAAAAAACAGCAAGCCTTGACCCGGGTTGCCGCCCAAGTCAAGGCTTTGTAGAGCTGTATCCGAAGAGGATGCATCCATCTTATGGAGCATGAATCTCCCCGTCAAGTTTCGGGTAGCGCATTGCTTTGGCTGTTTACTAGTTGCCCCAGGTTCCCTCCCGTTCCTAACTAACCGTTGCCGGATCGCGACACCGCGATCCGGCCGCTGGGCGGAGCCTTGCCGAACGCGGCCGCATTTGGTCCCCGCAAGGGGGGTTTATGCGGAGTAAATAGTGTCTATACGCAACCGAGAAAATCGCAGTAGTGAGCTGCCCGTGCAGCGGTGGCTGGCGAAGCAGGATAGAGAGCTGGAACAAGAATTCAGTTTCAAACCAGTCATCCGAATCAATAGAGTCAGTTTTTCGCCTCATGCGTTGAACGCGTGCGCGCATCGCAATTGGGGCGACGCCAAGCGATCATCTGTTGGTTTTCGCATCGATTCGCGACCTGGTAGGCCGAAGCATCCTGCACTGGGGAGGGTCGTACCATGACCAAAAAGAGAACTCCACGCTTCCCGCTTCAGACGGTTGCCGCAACCGCACTGGCGCACGTCGAGCAGTTATTTTTCACTCTGGATATGCCCAAAGCCGGCAGGGACTACGTGCTGTCAGGCCTCAAAGACGGACCATCGCGTCGCGTCGACAACAGGACGGGGAATGCCCTTGTGAGGCATGAGAGCGACAAGGCCGGCACGGTTCACCTTGAAAGTCGTCAGGGCGAATTTGCCCAAGCCGTTTTGCTGGATATCGACAGCAATGTAATGACCTACGCAGCTCAGCCACCTCAAGTGAGTTTGCTCTACCGGGACGCCAACCTCAAGATTGTTTCGCGCGGCCAGTACACCCCGGACTTCCTGGTAATCGAACACGGCCGGTTCGTGGTAAGAGAAATGCGGGACGAGGCTCGCTTGGTCAGGTTGTCGATGCACAACCCCGAGCAGTTCTACCGAGATGCCGACGGAACCTGGCATTTCCGGGCGGCAGAGGAACTTTTCAAGTCCATGGGGCTGGACTTTGAACTCCGCAGCAACCAGTTCCTGCCCCATCTCCTGGTCTCCAATGCCGAGTTTCTGGAAGACTACATGAAGGAGGATTGCCCGCCGCTTTCTCAAGAAACTGCGATGACCCTGAATCTGCTCATTCGCCAGCGTCGGTCTGTTTCCATGCGGGAGCTCATGGATACCTATCACTACAAGTCCGACGACATCTTCAGGGCCATCGTGGAGCGTGAGGTATTTGTCGAACTCCACGAGCAGCGTTTGGACCGCACTGATGAATTGGTGATTTTCTCAGATGAACCCACCTATCGCGCCTTCAGGCGCATTGAAGTTGCCAATATGCCTCCGCCGCTGCCAATACCCGGCACCCTCTTCCTTCGCTCTGGCGAAGCTTTGGATTACGGAGGCAAGCACTTCACCGTCGTCTTGTGCGGGGAGCGGGACGTCACGCTCCGTGAGAAGGACGGAGCTCTCTGGACCATGCCACTCAGGGCGCTCGAGGACATGCATCGCATGGGTCAGATCGACTCCAATGGAGTTCGAAACGAAACGGATCCCAAATGTCTGGCAGACGTCTCACCTGAGGAGCTCGACCGCGCTCTGAAACGCCTGGACGCCGCTCGGACCGGGAAAAGCAACTACTACTCTGCACGAACCATCACTCGTTTTCAGAAGTCCATGGAAGGACTCAACGATCTGGATGCGTTGTTGGCACTGGTCGATGACGTCAGCCAGAGGGGAAACCGCTCAAGCAAACTTCCCGAGCAAGTCCGGGAGCTTGCATTGAAGGGGATAGAGAAGTTCTATAACACGCCGGAGCGGCGGACAAAAAAAGCTGTCTATGCCGAATAC
>CAZUFQ010000555.1:0-5205 GCA_964618735.1 uncultured Enterobacteriaceae bacterium | reverse complement strand
CAATTGCACAAAATTGGCGGGGACCGCGCCGTCGAAGGTTTTTCCCTGTTTCGCGGGCAAGTCAGTAAAGAACTATCGATGTCCGTAGCCGAGCGACGCTCCCAGCGCATCGCGCAGCAAGCCTTTTGGGCTGCGCCTACCAAAAATACTCGCGACCGGGCCACCGCCCTCATGCCTCGTCTTCTCTACGAGCGCATGGAAGAACTCGGTCTCGATTTTACCGTGCTCTATCCGACCGCTGGCCTGGGCATTCCACGGATTCCAGACACTGAACTGCGGAGAATTACTTGTCGCGCATTCAATACGTTCAGCGCTGATTTCTTCCGCCCGTTTGCCGATCGCATGACGCCGTCGGCAGTGATTCCTATGCATACGCCCGAGGAGGCGATTGCAGAACTTGAATATGTCACCAAACAGCTCGGCCTGAAAGTCGTGATGTTGTGGAGCATGATTCGGCGGCCCATTCCCGCCCTGGCCGAGCCCCAGTCAGCAGCGGCCAAACGCGCTGTGTGGTTTGATACGCTTGGGCTCGATAGCGAATACGATTACGATCCAGTGTGGGCAAAGTGTGTCGAGCTTGGTGTCACGCCAACGTTTCACACAGGCTCCCGTGGTTATGGGGTACGCGTGTCGCCATCGAACTTTGTGTACAATCACATTGGTCATTTCGCGGTCGCCCATGAAGCGGTCTGTAAAGCGATTTTCCTAGGCGGCGTGACGCGTCGATTTCCTCAGCTCAAGTTTGCCTTTCTCGAAGGCGGGGTAGGCTGGGCTTGCCAGCTCTATGCCGACCTCATCGCGCACTGGGAGAAGCGTAATCTGGAAGCACTGGAAGAAGTGAATCCCAAGAATCTCGACCAGGCGCTCCTGCTGGAGTTAGCAAAGAGTTACGGCGGTCCGGAGATGGTAGAGGCGCTGCGCGGAAAGAACGACGTGCTTGATACTGCGACCTTTCCGCAAGGATCAAACGATGTCGGCGGGATTGCTCACCTCGACGACTACTCGGCGTGTCGCATTGAACGTCCTGAAGATCTGCGCGATCTTTTTGTCAACAACTTCTACTTTGGCTGCGAGGCTGACGATCGTATGAACGCGTGGGCCTTTAACCGGCGCAGCAATCCCTTTGGGGCGCGGCTGCAGGCGCTGTTCGGTTCGGACATCGGTCACTTTGACGTGCAGGACATGGCGGGCGTTGTTCCCGAAGCATACGAGCTAGTGGAAGATGGTCTCATCAGTGAAGATGACTTCCGTGATTTCATGTTCACTAATCCCGTTCGTTTTTGGGGAGAAGCGAACCCGAACTTTTTCAAGGGGACCGCGGTGGAAAAAGAAGCTGCAGCAATATTAGCCGGGAACGCTGGTGAAGGCGCTCACAAAAACTCTTTAACTGCATAAAAGGATATAGCTATGCCGGGACCACTCGCAGGCATTACTGTTCTTGATTTGACCCGTCTGGCGCCGGGTCCGTTTTGTACGATGATTCTTGGGGATATGGGAGCCGACGTCATCCGTATCCAAGAACCGGGGAGTCCGACGGGCCGCCGCGCGGAACAAGCCGGCTCTGCTGGCACGCAGATGCCCGGCGCCGGTGGAGCCTCGGTGTACAATGCGTTGCATCGCAATAAGAAGAGTGTCGGCGTCAATCTGAAAGATCCGGAAGCGCGCGCGGTTTTTTATCAGCTGGTGCAGAAAGCTGATGTCTTAGTGGAGGAGTTGCGACCCGGCGTCGCCAAGCGGCTGGGGATTGATTACGATACGCTCAAAGCAAAAAATCCCCGGCTGATCTATTGCGCGGTGACTGGCTATGGGCAAACTGGTCCGTATGCTTCTCTGGCTGGGCACGATCTGAATTACATTTCACAAGCCGGGGCGATGTCATTGATCGGCTCCATTGGAGAGGGAAAGCCTGCGATCCCGCAGAATTTTCTCGCTGATTATGCTGGTGGGGGCATGAACGGCGCTCTCGGCGTGCTCGCGGCTTTGTATGCGCGCGAGAGAACAGGGAAAGGACAATTCGTGGACGCCGCCATGATGGATGGCGTCTTGTATCTGACTGTGCAGTTCTTATCCGGATTTTTTGCTAATGGGGATATTCCGCCGCCGGGAAAAAGTATGGTGAACGGTGGTGTCCCACACTACAACGTGTACGAAACAAAAGACGGCAAGCGCCTCTCGATTGGCTCCTTAGAGCCGTGGTTTTACGCCAATCTGTGTCGTGCGGTTGGGCGAGAGGATCTCATCGCCCATGAATTTGATACGGCGAAACATCCGGACCTTTTCTCACACCTGCGTCAAATCTTCTTGACAAAAACTCGTGACGAATGGTTTCAGATACTCAATGAGACCGATCAATGTGTTGGTAAGGTGCTCACACTGGACGAACTCGAACAGGATCCTCAAGTACAAGCTCGGCAGATGATTCTGGAAGTAGACGATCCGCGCCGTGGCAAAGTGAAGCAAGTCGGCTTTGCGCCCAAGCTGTCGGAGACGCCGCAATCCGTGCGTCGCCTGGCGCCGACGTTAGGCGAACATACGGAGGAGATCTTGGGAAGTCTCGGGCTGCCATTGTTGGAGATTGCGCGGCTGCGTGAGAAAGGGGCAATTCGTTAGTCATGGAGCGAGAAGAGACGCACTTGATAGAAGAATTAAAAGAGTAGATATGAAAACACTCTCAGACCTTCAACTTTCGCAACAATTATGGAGGGCGCTTCAAGGAGCGCAGAAACGGCTATCTGCCGAGTTTGCCATAGAGCGCCTCCAAAAACGCTGTTGTTGGCGAATTCCTCAGGAAAGGACACACGTACAGTAAAGTTGGCGCAGGGAAGAAGAAAGTCCCATCTTTTCAGCTAACTTGCCACACTCTAAGCCGCCTCCAACGTCTTGGGTATGCCGTGAACTTAGAGCCCATAGCTGCTTGACTCCCCTTATTTTCAGGAGAGGATCAATGGTGCGGACACCCCCCGTGTCTCAGCGGGATGATTTGTTCCTTTAGGCGCGGGGCCGTTTGGCATTCCGGTGCAACTGCTGTGACACCCTCTCGAACTCATTTTGTACATCCCGCAGACTTTTCTCTACGTGCCGGAGGCTTTTTGCGACCGCTCCGTTGTCAGGTTGGGTCTTCGAGGTGAAAAGCCCCGACTCCAGCACCCGCGTGAACACCCGGACAATTTCTTCTGGGGTTACTGGTCCCCCTGGCTGATACCACTGATAGAGCCAATTACACATGCCCACAAACGCCTGCATGAGCAGATGGGGATGTTCATTGATGACCTCCCCGGACCGGATGCCCTTCGCAATTTCCTTCTCCAGCAGGCGGTCGGCCCTTCGCTGTGTCGCCGCTATGAGTTCGGCCGTGTCTCTCGGCACGTTCGCCTCTTCGCGAAAGAAGATCCGCGCCAACGGTAGTTCATTCGTAACGGCGGCAACCTGAAACGCCACTGCTTGCCGCAACTTCTCTTGGCACGGGAGGGGCTGCGCTAGGAGTTCCTCCAGTCCCTGCTGATAGGTTGCACTGGCGCGTTCAAAAATTGCTTTGAGTACGGCTTCCTTACTCTCAAAGTATGTATAAAAGGTCACCCGGGAAATGTTGACCTGCGAGACAATGTCTTCCAGCGTGGTCTTTTGGTACCCTCGATCGCTGAAGCACCGGGTGGCCACCCGAATGAGTTCCTCTTCCACCAGCTTGCGCGTGCGTGACATTCGGCCTCCTGGGCCGCCAGCGCGGGGTCTTTCCCCTTGACAGTTGGGCGCGATGCTCATACTTTACAGGCAGTAAATCTACTTAACCCATTGTAAAAATTGAGTCAATCCTTGCAAGAGGCAAGCTCTTACAAGGAACAATCTATGGAGGAACAACCGCCCCCGCAAGGCAGGAGAGGAGAGCAGGGACTGCCTGTGGCGCCTGACCGATGATGTGAGCGTGCAATTCCAGGGCGCGAACGCTCGCTGGTTCTTCTCTGCTTCAGAGCTGTGTCCATCGTCTGGTCTTTGCCCTCAAGTGCATCGGGGCGCCTCGCGAAGGGCTGGCCTCCCAGACGTAGACTGTATCCGGAGGGAAAACCCATGAAAGAACAGCTGCACTTCTCTAAGAAGGGCTGGTTCCTGGTGATCTTCTTGCTGCTGACGCTCCCTGCAGGGGTGTATTACGGACTCAAAGCCTGGACCTATTATGCGACCCATGTGAGCACCGACAACGCCTATGTGGAGGCCGACAGCGCCCGGGTCACTCCGCGGATCGCCGGGACAGTGGAGGAGGTGCTCGTCAACGAGAACTGGTGGGTGAAGCCCGGACAGGTCCTAGTCCGCCTGGATCCCCAAGATTACGAGGTGCGTCTCGCGGACGCCAGAGCGGCGTTGCAAAAGACGCACGAAACCGTGGATCAACTCTTTGCGGCGGTGGAGGTCGCAGCAGAGCGGAGGGAAGCGGCGCGGGCCCAGGTCGCCGCGGCCCAGGCCAAGGTGTCGACGGCGCAAGCAGAGTTCCATCAGGCCGAGCTCGACCTCCAGCGAGCCAAAGAGCTGTTCGCGGAACAGGTCATCCCGGTCCACCAGTTTGACCGGGCCAAGACCCAGTACGACACAGCCCTCTCTCGCCTGCAGGCGAGGCAAAGGCAGCTGGAGCAAGCCCAGAAGGCAGAGACCACCCAAGCCAAAGAGCACGAGTACGCCAGAGCGGCCTTAGGCCGCGCCACTCCCACTGAACGCTCTGCCCACTCCCTGGTCAAGCAGGCTGAAGCGGCTGTGCGCGAAGCAGAACTCAACGTCAGTTACTGTACTCTCGTGGCGCCCATTGAGGGCATGGTCAGTCGAAAAGCGATCGAAGTAGGCCAGCGGGTGCAGCCTGGCCAACCGCTCATGGCGGTCGTCCCGCTCCACCGGGTCTATGTCGAGGCCAACTACAAGGAAACCCAGCTCACCCACGTGCGGATCGGGCAACCCGTGGAGATTGAGGCGGACATCTACCCCGGGCATATCTATCGGGGCACGGTCGAGAGCCTGAGCGCGGGGACTGGCGCCGCCTCTGCACTCCTGCCGCCGGAGAACGCCACCGGCAACTGGGTCAAGGTGGTCCAGCGGCTGCCCGTTAAAATCACCCTGCAAGAACCGCCCCCGGAGGACAAACCCCTGCGGATAGGTCTGTCGGTAGAAGTCTCCATCAATATCCGTGATCGCCAGGGACCGCTGCTTCGTTCTCTTCTCCAAGAA
>CAZUFQ010000554.1:0-5211 GCA_964618735.1 uncultured Enterobacteriaceae bacterium | reverse complement strand
GACCTGCCAACACTGCTCAACACCACAGCCAGAGCCGCATAACTAAAAGCCGAGTTAGGATCGAGCACGGTGGCCCGCTCTACCTCGGTGATGGCTTGCTCATACTGCTTTTGCTCTAGGTAAATAGTGCCTAAGGTGATGTGGGCCCAAGGCAGAGAGTCATTCAGGGCGATGGCCCGTTGCGCTGCTGCCAACGCCTGCTCTAGCGTCTGGGAGCCCTGACTCTGCTGCGAGTTCCACTGCAGCACGTAGCTGTTAGCCAAGGCAGTATAGGTAAAGAAGAAATTAGGGTTACGGCTAGCAGCTTCCTTCAACGCGGTAATCGCCTCTGTATACTGCCCCGTCAAGCCATAGGCCCAGCCTAATCTGAATAAATCGTGCGTCGGATAACGGGGATTAAGGCGCATCGCCTGCTGCATCAACCACAGGGCTTCCTCCGGCCTACCCATGGAGATCAACACTTCAACCTGCCTCGCGCGGCTCTCAGCATCATTGGGATTGAGGGCAATGGCCCGCTCGCCCTCAGCTAGGGCCTGGTCATACTGCTGTTTCTGTATGTAGACCAAGCTCAAGAACGAATGGGCCAGGGGCAAGGCGTTATCCAAGGCAACAGCTCGTTGCGCCATCTCAAGCGCCCGCTCCAGGTTTTTGGGATCTGCGTTCCATCGGTAGACCCACTCCATCCAGTAAGCCCCGCCCAGACGTGCGTACGCCTCGGCATACTGCGGGTCCAGCGCAACCGCTTGCTCATACATTTGTCGTGCCTGGACATTAGCCTCTTTCGTCAGATGCCAAAAATACACTCGCCCGCGCAAGAAGTAATCGTAGGCTTCCATGTTGTCCGTGTGTTTGCGCTCGGCGAATCCCTGTTCCTGCAACGTGAGTTGGAGTTTCAACGTTGCCGCAATCTTCTGCACGATCTCGTCTTGTAAAGCAAAGATGTCGGTGAGGGGCCGGTCATACTGCTCCGACCATAGGTGATAGCCAGTCGCCGCTTCGATCAACTGCGCGGTGATTCGTATCCGCTGGTCCGTTTTCTGCACGCTCCCTTCCAGCACGTAACGCACCCCCATCTCGCGCCCCACCTCTTGCATCTTCACCGCCTTGCTTTTGTACGTAAACGCTGAGTTGCGAGCAATGACAAAGAGACTGGAGATTTTGGAGAGGTCGCCGGTGAGCACGTCAGTGAGGCCGTCGCTAAAATACTCCTGATCGGGATCTTTGCTCATGTTGACAAAGGGCAAGACGATGAGAGAAGGTTTGTCCGGGAGCGGCAGCGACGGAGGCTTCGCCTCCTCAGTCTCGAGTCCCGAGTACCGAGTGCTGAGTAAGGAGAAAGGGAGATAGCGCACGGCGACGATTGCGACTGTGGCGAGCACCAGCCCCGCCACTACCCATCGGTGCGCGGGGCGCAGCCAACGCAGCGTTGGCGTTTCCTCTTTCGACTTTTGACTTGCGACTTGATGACTTGACGACTCGTCTGATACTACTCGATAGACCCGCACGGGGTCGGCGATGTTCTTTACGGCCTGTTCGCCCAGGTATTCATAGCCAAGCGCTACCTTATTCTTGACCTGATCGTACACCGTGCCGGAGATACAGATGCCGCCGGGGATCGCTAAACTTTCCAGCCGTGCGGCGATGTTGACACCGTCACCGTAGAGGCGTTCGCCTTCCATCACGACATCGCCCACGTTGATGCCGACGCGATACTCCATCTTGCGAGCCTCTGGCAGGTCTGCATTCCTGGCCTTCAGTTCGTGTTGGATCTCGACAGCACTATGCACGGCGTCGACAGCACTGGCAAACTCGGCAAGCAGATTATCACCGGGAGAGTCGACTACGCGCCCACGATGCTGCTGGATGAGCCTTGTCATCACCTCGCGATACGTCGTAAGAGTGCGGATAGTCGCCGCTTCATCGTCGCCCATGAGACGGCTGTAGCCTGCCACATCGGTGCTGAAGATTGCCGCCAGCTTCCGTTCCATCCCAACTGTGGGCGTTTGCTCGGGCATCGTTGTTCCTTTCTAAGCAGCGATTATTCCGCCTCACCCTTGCTCCTGTCAATCGTTTCTCCCGTCAGTAACAACTCTTCGCCTTTTCTCCCTTTCGGCCGCTTGCCATAGAGTGAGCGTAGTGAACGAGCCATCCGCCATAGAGCGAGCAAAGCGAGCGGGCCATCCGCCAGCAGGATGCCTCATTCACAATTGCCTTTGAGGTTGCTAAAAGCTGAGTATGCATTGCCCTCACTGCGCCTTCGAGGTTGCGGCAGATTTTCAGTTCTGTCCTCAATGCGGCAAGAAGCTTAGCCGAGATTGTCCACAGTGTGGTTACGTTTGTCCCTTGGATTTCCGCTATTGTCCTAAGTGCGGCGCTGGCGTGTCCCTGGAAACTTCGACAACGCCTCCTTCTGCCGTTTCCGCCCCGCGCCCCACGATGCCGCAGGTGAATCAACCGCCGGGTAGGGAAACTGTTCCGGTTATTGCCGAGGCGGAACGGCGGCCGGTGACGGTGCTGTTTGCCGATGTGGTGGGTTTTACGAGTTTAGCCGAGCAGCTCGATCCGGAGGAACTCCGCAGCCTGATGATGAGTTGCTTCCAAACCCTTGCTGAAGAAATTCGTCGATACGACGGCTTCATTGAAAAATTTATCGGCGACGCTATCCTCGCCGTCTTCGGCGCGCCAGTTGCCCATGAAGATGATCCTGAGCGCGCAGTCCGAGCAGCATTGGGGATGCAAGCCCGGTTGCAGCAGGTGCGGGCTACGGTGGGGAAATCCACTGCCGGATCACTGACCATGCGCATTGGCGTCAATACGGGTCTTGTGGTGGCCGGGACGGTGGGCGAGGGGAGAGATTACGGAGTTGTCGGGGATACTGTGAATGTGGCGGCTCGACTCCAGCAAATCGGCGCTCCAGGGCAGGTAACGGTTAGTGAAGACACTGACCGGTTGATTCGTAAATCCTTTGAGAGTCGTCCCCTGGGCGCTGTGTCCTTAAAAGGGAAAGCCGAACCAATCCTGACGTTTGAGATTGTCAAACCTCGAGACGAGCAAGCCTTTCATCCTGACACAGAAGCCCCGAGCATACCGTTGATCGGGCGTGACGAGGAACTACGGCAACTTCTCACATTTGCTTTTCGATCGTCTCAGGGAAAAACGCAAGTAGTTAGTCTTGTCGGCGAAGCCGGTGTGGGCAAATCGCGACTGTTGGCGGAGTTCCTGCGTCGCCTTGCCTCCGAGGGTCTTCTGGAGCAGATGGCCTTTTACCAAACTGTCTGCTCGGCGTTAGGCAATGAAGCCTATCATGTGTTGAGCGGCTTTTTTCGGACCTGCTTTGCGCTTACACCGGAGGATGATGCAGCGCAGGCTCGGAACAAAATTGAAGCAGTCTTGCAAACACTTGAGGTGCAAGCCGATCCTGTTGTGTCGGTAGTAGAGAATCTTTTGGGCTTTGCCGAGGCGGAGTTCAATTCCCTGCATATGGACCCTGAACAGCTCAAACGCCAACTCTTTTGGGCCATAAAAGAAATCTGCCAGGGGCAAGGTCGCCAACGTCCGGTGCTCTTAATCGTGGAAGATTTCCAGTGGGCCGACGCCGCTTCAGTAGAACTGCTCCACGCCTTGGTTGACGGAGTAGAAGCTTCCTCCCTTCTGTTGATCTTAGCAGCTAGGCCATCCGCACAGATAGAAGGGTTTTCTCATGGAAAGGTGAATGCAACAGTCCTGGAACTGCACCCGCTCATTGCGGAAGACAGCGAGCAGTTGCTCGATACTTTGCTTGGTCCGCTAGCTGCTCCCATCCCACTGGACGTGCGAACATTGTTGACTCGCCGAGCTGCCGGCAATCCCTTTGTATTAGAAGAAGCGATCCGCTCGCTTCTGGATACCGGAGTGCTCGAACAGACCCCAAGCGGGGCTCGCTTTTCCGGAGATGTGACGAAGGTAGAAATTCCCACCACAGTGCAGGGCATCATCTTGTCCCGTTTAGATCGGCTGGACCCGGGAGCGAAACAATTGCTCTTAGAGGCTGCGGTGATTGGTCCTAGCTTTACTTTTGCACTCCTCAGTCAGATTGCCAGCCGACCGCAGGAGTTGTTCACGCACGTCGAGACGCTGCTCCGCGCTGACCTCCTCAGTGAGGTCGTCGCTACTGCCAGCCGGCCGGCTGAGTACCGTTTTCGTAACGCGCTTATCCAAGAAGTGGCGTACAACAGTCTCTTACGAACACGTCGCGCCGTGCTTCATCGACATATTGCTGCTGCATTAGAGCGTCTTTATGAGCATCACTTTGATGAGCAACTGCCCCAGCTAGCGCATCACTACAGTTTGAGCGACGATCAGACGCGTGCGCTCCACTATCTCTTACGTTTTGGCGAGCGATCCGCCCGTATGTATGCGAATCAAGACGCGGTGAGTTGCTACCGTCGCGTCCTGACTCTCCTTGAGCAACAAGAAGACGCCCCCGCGCTGAAAGCGGAAGTATTAGAGAAATTGGCTGACGCCCGCAGCGCTTTGGGAGAGCCTGAGGGGGCCTTGGAATCTTGGCAGTCGGCCTTGACCCTCTATGAAGCACTAGAGGAGAAACAACGCTGCGCTGCAGTTCACCGAAAGATTGGTCTACATTGGTGGGGGCAAGGGGCGCGGGCGCAAGCCCTTGAGTATTTTCAACATGGTCTTACGCTCTTGGATGGGACGCCTGATAGCGTTGAGGCGGCGTTGCTGTATCACGAATTGGGCCGTTTGCATTTCCGGAGTGGTGATGATCCGCAAGCGATCCTGTGGTCGCAAAGAGCTTTAGATGTCGGACAACATCTTAAGGCTCCCGAGGTACTCGCCCATGCCTTTAATACGTTGGGGGTTTCACTCGCTCGTCGAGGCGAATTAGAAGAAGGAATTGAAAAAGTTGAGCAGAGTTTACAAATCGCTTTGCAGCATGATCATCTCGCGGCTGCGTGTCGAGCTTACACGAACCTGGGGATGTTGTTGGCCGCCATCGATCGAGAGCAAGCGTTATCCTACTGTCACGAAGGGTTGGCTCTGGCGAAGAAGATCGGTGATCTTTCTCAGCAATCTTGGCTCTACTCTAGTGTCGCGAGTAGTTTTTGTTCGCTGATGGGAGACTGCTCTCAGGGGGTTGAAGCGGCCGAGACTTCTATTGCGCTCGACCGGCAACTTGGCCAACGCAACCATCTGCCGATTCCCTTGATTTTT
>CAZUFQ010000553.1:4842-5227 GCA_964618735.1 uncultured Enterobacteriaceae bacterium | reverse complement strand
AGAAGTAACTTGACTTTCATTCCGTAATCTTATCTTTCATTCCGTGATCTTATCGGAAATTTCCCACGTACATTATGATACGAACGGGAGGCTTTTGCCCGCAATGAACCACTCCATGAGGGGCGTGCATAGGAAACGGTCACTTTATTTTGAAGCCCGCTTGCGTGAGCGCCCCTAAGGGGTGCCGAGGTGCCTCCCTCTGCGGGGCATGGTTAGACCAAGACGGCGGGGGAACCGGCATCTCGCCAATGGGACTATCGGCGCGATGGCGTTCAAGACGTTGCCCTGCTGTTAGCCGATCGCGTCTGCGACGGATTTGAAAGTCATACAGGGAAACTGGAAGCAGCTGAAAGGCAGCCTGCAAAATCCAGGGGATCAGTTTAGG
>CAZUFQ010000553.1:0-4832 GCA_964618735.1 uncultured Enterobacteriaceae bacterium | reverse complement strand
CCGCAAACGCGAGCAGCTCGCAAGCACGCTCGTAGAGCTCTACGGCATGAACGAGGCTGCAGCAGACGAGGAAATCGACGATTGGATGTTTACAGAGGAGCACATGTACGTCCAGAAGGAATCGAAGGTTAGCTGAACGCAAGGCACTATTAAAATATCTGCTGAGATTCCGGGGTCACGGTAGAAAAGCTCGGCCCTTGGGTTCGGGATGATTCGCATGAACGAAACAGATGTGGTGTTGAGCTTCCAGGCATTCGCGGATTCGGAGAAATGCCGCGAGATCGTCAAGAAGTTGAAGGCAAACATGCGCGCTGATTTTCCGATACCTGCAATTGAGCAAGCGGCTTGGCGCTTGGCCAAATCAGCACCAAGGGAAAGACGTAAGACGTTCATCGAGCTATGGATTCCAAGGCCGCGTTCCGGCGCGGTGGCAGATTGCATTTCTCAGCGCCGTACTTGAGCTTATGCGCGAGCGTGCTGACGAGATAAAATCGGCCGCTGGCCGGGGCTGAGCGCAACGCCAGGCAGCGCTCTGGCCAGCTGGTAACGGAACCGATTGTATGCGGCTCCCCGGCAGGCGTTGCAGAAACGCTATCGCATTCTAAGCGTAGCCGCGGCCGGGGTGGGAATTTGTAGAGGACAGAAGAATTAAGCTGGTTATTGGGTCTGGCCACCAAAGTACTGTTCCCGCCACTCCTTCACGGCAATTTTAATAGTATCGACTGCCTGATCATAACCACTTGCCTCGGACAGCATAGGACCATCTTCTTTGACGCGCTGGACAAATTCGCCAGCCCAGGAGGCGGCGTTCTCTATCGCCATCTCGATTTCGTCGTCAGTCAACAAAGATTGAACACTTTCACGTGACGGCAGCGGCATACTTTCAGGTTGGCCAGCTATGACGGCGATTGCGCGGGTCAGCAGAAGCTGTTCAAACAGCTTAGGGTCATCGGGTATGCGTTTAACTTGAGGCATGGGGGATTCCCTTCGCGGGTAGTTCGCGAGGACATCCCCGGCCAACTCTCGACTGCCCGATATGTTCCAGCGTAGCCGTATCACGGCCTGAGGCCCCAGATGAACCTGTTAGGTTCACCCGTGAACCTATTCGGAGTGCTACCGGTTGAGAAGCGTATCCTTTGTCGTTGCGGAGGATTGTGATGCGGAATTTTTAAAGATCCCGTAACTTCTCTCCCACCTCGATGAATTACTTCTGGTGACAGAATGTGCCGCGTTTTCTGACGATTTTGGAGCGCTTTGTTGTCATTTAAACCAAAGCATGTCCTTGATTTTGGGACAACTATACACCCTTGCCATCAGCTTGCCGCGGTCAGAACCGCAACTCGAAAACGAGAAGGAGCAAGGCTATCATGAGGAAACTAATCCCAAGCATGGACAAGAGTTTTCTCCTTTCGAGCTTATGGAGAGTGATGGGCGATAGCGCTTCGGCGACCGCCTTCCCTGCTTGGCCGCTGCCGCGAAGGCGCTCTCCCTAGGGCGTGCCCCTCCAAAAACAGCCACTACGCGGCGGCTTCGAGTTGACTTTTCAATCTTCTAGGCTGGATCGTCGAGTGGATTTTGAGCGACGTCCGCGATCGCTCCGCTCTCTATTGGAACCTCCTCGGTGAGGTCTTCGGGGGATTTACCAGTGTCGTTTTTATGGACCGGGTTGTGGCGATTAATGGAGAGGTCCAAGAACTTCGCGCTCTCATTGGCCTATCGCCGGATAACGGAGCGGCATACCAACGTGGCGGCGGGCCGTTTTGTCCCCGCAAGCGGGATGGCGTGGGGCGAGCCTCCTGGACCGGTCAAGGCCTTCGACCCAAGGAACACGGCGGCGAAAAACGCCAAGGCAGACGTCGCTATCGAATATGCGAAGCGCGCGAAGGATTGGCCAACGCTTGGGGGAGCGGGCGGTCCACCGGCTTGACCCGGGGATCTCCCACCTCCTTGTCTCGCACCGGCCTGTGAACCCCGCAGCGGTGGCACACGTACCCGATCCCGCCGCCGCATCTTCCTCGCCCATTCATTCGCGCCCCTTTTTCTGGGCTCACTTCGTCTTTGTCCGCGAAGGCGCAGAGGAAGGGTAATTCCCGTTCTTGACTAGCTCATTAATCCACAGCCATCGAGGCGAATGTGCGAGGGGCGTGGAGCTTGGCTCGCTAACATCCCTCAGAACGAACCGATGACTGTAACCCGAAGACTATATTCGCCCTAGGAGAGCCAGAATCAAAACTACCACCAGCACAGTGCCAAGCAATCCGCCCGGCGCATAACCCCAAGAAGCGCTGTGGGGCCACGTTGGCAGCGCACCGATCAGTAGCAGAATGAGGAGGACGATGATAATCGTGGAAAGCATTTCATTACTCCTTCACTGTTTCCTGCGAGCATAATCCCTGCGCGAAAGCAAAGTTCCGTGCACACAAATTTGTTTCCGCACTGCCGTCATGACCCTGGCCTCACGCCGGTAATTTGAATCATGTCGAGCTTCCGCAGGAATCCATTGCAATTATGGGAGTGTGGGTGACGCGTTAAGTGGACGATTCTTCGCCTGGCACCTTAGAAGTATGCCGATCGCTCAGGCGCCACCACAACGTCATGCCGATCCCTATGACCGCCACGAGACTCAAGAGCAATAAGAGAGCTGACTGTGTGAGCCAGGCAATTGCCGGCACGAGAAGCCCCATAATGATACCGAGAACACAGATTTGCCAGGACACGTGAACGCCAGCGACAAAAGTTCCAAGAGCAAGTAACATCAAAAGTGTCAGGCCCGTGGCGGTTGCCGTTAGCGTCAACTGAACATTCGCCAACAACACAATATTCATCGCGACCAAGAACGCCAGCCAATGGAGGGCTTGCGTCCATATCATCCGGAAGCGGGCTTTTGGGTCGTGAATATGAAGCCATCCCGTCGTTACGCAGACAAGCCCAACCGCAACGGCCAAAAACTGCCAATAACCGATGAGAGGCTGATGCGACACGCTGGTGTACGCCACGCCAAATATCGTGAGGACCAGGACCCCGACATACGGCAATTCCCGCAGCCAGAATCTTGCGATCCGCGATTCGACCAAGTGACTGATCGCGCCTTGTTCTTCTGATACTGTCATAGCGGCGTTCCTGCCTTCTAATGCTGCTTGAAAGCAAAATCGTGCGATTGAACTCGAGCAGGGCATCATGACGAAGCGTGGCGTTTACGCGTTTTCGCGGCATTTTTCGCCGAAGCGGAACGCTCGGCTGCTGGCCGGATCGCTGACGCTTGACCGCCAAGCCGGCGGCCTTTGCGCGATGAAGCGTGCGATTTCAAATGGCCGCGGCCGGAACCGCTTTTCTTTCCGCCGCCGCTCTCCTTGTTTACCGTTGCCCACGCCCTGCGTTCGGCTTCATCCTCCGGCATGCCCCGCGATTCATAGCTTTCTGCGATGTGATCGGCTTTCCGAATCTGCTTATCGGTGTATTTGGTTTTATCGCCTCGGGGCATCACATTCTCCCGCGCACGAGCTCTCACAACCAGTTAATTCATCGATTCCTCGGCTCGGAGAGGGCCGCATCGAACTTGGACGATGCGGCCCTCGGGTCTGCGACAGGCTAGATAAGAAACGCGATTACTGCCTCGTCATCCAATCATCGACGTCCTTGCGCGCTTGATCTTTTGACATGCCATAGCGTTCTTGGATCTTGCCTTCGAACTGCTCACGCTTGCCGGCGATCTTATCAAGCTCGTCGTCCGTGAGATAGCCCCATTGCTCCTTGATCTTGCCTTTGAGCTGTTTCCAGTTTCCTTCGATGCGATTCCAATCCATTGCGGTCTCCTTATGCTATAGGTACGGCAACGTGTGAACGCCACCTGGCCGTTAATCCCATTAAACTGCACTTGGTTCCAACGTGACTATTGGTCATTCCAAGGAGGGCGGCTTCTAGTGGGCGATTGTTTTGCGGTGTGAGCTGGAACAGGCTTCAAAATTAAGTGATCGTCATTTGTAAGATGACCCCACGCTCCTTGAGCTTGCCCTTTTATTGCATGCATTGGCTTTCAGTGCGATTCCAATCCACCGCAGTCTCCTTGCTGCGAAGGTATGGCAATGATTGAACGCCACCTAATTGCCAATCCCGCTAGACAGAGATTGGTTCCAACGTCATCTTGAGTAGGTCAATTCAAAGACGGGCCGCATTCTGGCGGTTGTTTAGCCACGCGATCCGCAACGGGCGGCAAAGCCGCGAGTTACCTCATCCCCCGATCAGACGACGGCCGTCACGGATGTTGGGCACAATCGGCGCGAGATGTCATTGACAAGGAAGTTGTCCTTGTTCAATCGGCCCGATTCGTAGTTTTCATTTAAGGGGTGAGCAGCGTCTGAGGGTTGAGCAGCGTCTCTTTGGCGATTCTAATCGCAGAACCATTCGGGCGCAGCGGCGGCTTCCTCCGTGGAGTTTTTGAAAGCGGTTGCGTAGCCCCCTTCGTGGAGCGTCGCTGGGACGACGCCCTCGGCAATGCCGATGGCGCGCGGCGCGCCACGCTACTTGGTTCTGGCCGAGCCACACCAACAGCGTTCGAGAAGCTGTGTTCAGCGACTCGGCTATCGGAGCTTTTGCCTTTAACATCGGTGGTCAGCGCCTCAAGAAAATGAGACGCCCAATCGTGGACGCTGTTGGCGCGCAGTACCGCCATCATGGCCCGCCAGCGGTCCTTGCGCTCATCGAGCGGCATTGCGAAGGCGTGGGCGAGCGCGTCCGACGTTGCTTCGATATCGTAAGGGGTGATAATCAAAGCAGTTTTGAGTTCAGGTGCGGAGTCATCGAATTGCGAAGGAACTATCACGACTGGATAATTG
>CAZUFQ010000552.1:0-5241 GCA_964618735.1 uncultured Enterobacteriaceae bacterium | reverse complement strand
TCCCCAAGACTCCTAACTCCCTCTGTATACAGGAATTGAAGCGCGTTTGCCGTGTTCGTCGCTGTGGGCGTTAGGCGCTCTCTTGCAGCATCCGCGCGACCTGCGTCACGACACGGCGCGGAGAAATGCGCACGCTTTGCACTCCAACTTTATTCATCACGCCAGGAATGACAACACGCTTGCCGCGCAGGCAGCCTTGATAACCAACGCGCGCGACGGCTTCGGCGCTCATGAAGCCCATCAATTTGCTTTTGACAAGTCTGGTCTCTTGAATCTGCGCGCGCGCTTGGAACTCTGAGGCAGTTGGCCCTGGACATAACGCCGTCACACTCACTCCTGTTCCAGACAACTCGTTCGCGATGGCCTCACTGAAGGACAAGACGAACGCCTTGGTGGCGTAATAGACCGCCATCAACGGACCAGGCTGAAACGCTGCTGTCGACGCCACGTTCAGAATCCTGCCGGATTTGCGAGCGAGCATGTCAGGGAGAAACAATTTGGTGAGAGACACCAAGGAGGCGATATTGACCTGGATCATTTCCAATTCAGTCGCCAACTTCGTTTCTACAAATTTACCGCCAAGTCCAAAGCCGGCATTATTCACAAGAAAGTCGATCGACAACGAGTCTGCCTGCACCGCCTCGAAGATTTTGCGCGGAGCCTCGGGTTGCGCCAAGTCGGCAACAACCACTTTTGTAGCAATCTGGAACTCCCGATGGAGCTCTTCGGCCACTTGCTTGAGCTTCTGCTCCTGGCGGGCAACGAACACGAGGTCATGACGATCAGCGGCAAAACAACGACTGAGCGCACGCCCGATGCCGGCAGATGCGCCAGTGATCAGTGCAGTTTGAGCCATGAGATTACCCCTTTGCTGATAGCTTCCAAGCGAGTATTTTCCATAATGTAGAATGAAAAACAACAAGTGCTCAATGAAAGCAAGAGCAGTGCTCTTTCCCGCTCCTCATTCATCGCTCATCGTTCATCATTTGTTAAAAGCTCACTGGCAACGACCGTAGCCCACGTAACGTGAACGCATCCCGCCACTGCGGCGTGTCAGCAGAGAGTTGTAAATTCGGTAAACGACGCACAAGAGAACCGAGCGCAATTTGTCCTTCTAAACGCGCTAGCGAGGACCCAAGGCAAAAATGAACTCCGTGACCAAAAGCCAAATGCCGACTGTCATTACGGGTCACATCAAAGCGGTCAGGGTCAGGAAACTGGTCAGGATCACGGTTGGCGGCGCCAATCAAGGTAAAGACCATCTCACCGCTTTGAATGCGCTTACCGCCAAGTTCGAGATCCTCTTGCGAACGTCGCCCGGTCACTTGTACTGGACTGTCGTACCGCAAGCATTCTTCAATGGCGCTCTCAATCAAATCTGGCTGTGCACGCAGCAGCGCGAGCTGATTGGGATGATGTAACAGCGCCAGCGTCCCATTACCAATGAGATTCACCGTGGTCTCGTGCCCCGCTGCGAACAGGAGGATACAGTTTGCCAGCAACTCGTCTTCGCTCAACCGGTCGCCTTGCTCTTCAGCAGCAATCATCGCATCCAAGAGGTTGCCTTGCGGATTTTTGCGGAGTTGCGCAATCAACCCACGGAAATAGTCGGACATAGACGCTATCACTGTATGGCCTTGCTCAACGACGTCAGGCGTCAAAATGGGGTCAAGAATGCGTCCGACATCGTTTGACCAGCTCTTAAAAATATCCCTATCTTTGGCCGGTACGCCCAGCATTTCGCAAATGACCAGGACTGGCAGCGGATACGCCAGCGCTGAGATCACATCCATGCCGCCGTCGGGCTGCACGGAGTCCAGTAGTTCATTGACAATTGCTTGAATTCGTCCGCGCATCCCTTCAATCGCTCGCGGCGTAAAGGCTTTATTTACCAAAGTGCGAAGTCGCGTATGATCGGGCGGATCGCGAAACAGCATCCATTTCGTTATCACAGCATGCGCGGGGCCAGGTCCCACCCGTCCCAACCAGAACGCTTCCGCGTCAGCGCGACCAAAGCGGGCGTCCCGCAGCACCATCATCACGTCTGCGTAGCGAGAGAGCACCCAGGAGCCGGGTAATAACGTGCTGCTATGAACAGGGTCCTCCTCACGTAAGCGGTGATAGTTTGGATAGGGGTTCAGACGGAATTCCGGGGATAAGGGATTGAATTCCACTGGTGAGGTTATCGGCGTTGCGGCTACTGGCATGGCATACCCTCCTCAGCTGAAGATTGCCTTTCAGCAACACGCTCGAAAATTCGATTACGAAAAGAGCAGCGGTTGCCTTCAGGATAATGATACTGTACATTATGACCAAATTAAGTCAATCAGTCATTTGGTCATCAAAGGAGATTTCATGGCGGCCCGAGAGGCGGCGGCAAAAGAGACAGTAATTCTTGCGGCGGCAAAGCAACTCTTTGGACATTACGGCTACCGGCGAACTTCGATCGACGACATTGCGCAAGAAGCGCATATCGCGAAGGGAACCGTCTATCTCTATTTCAAAAGCAAAGAGGAAATCTTTCGCGCCCTGTGTCAACAATTGCTCGATACCGTACTGAGCGCGGCTGAAGAGGCTGTACGTACGCCTGCACCGATCGAGCAGCAACTGCGTCGCATCATCGCAGCCAAATTCGACTATCTTTTCGAACTGGTGCACCGCTCCATTCACGCACGAGAGTTGATCGATGCGAAGAACCAACTGAGCGCCGACATTTTCTCACAGGCCGATCGTCGCTATGTGCGCTTGCTCAGCGCCGCTATTACAGCAGCTGACGCACAGGGAGAATTGCATTTAGCACAAGTGGGGCTTGCAGCGGATAGCATCGCGGAACTGCTCGTGCGCAGCGCAGCAGGGAATGAGTTCTACGGCTCCACTCCACCAACACCACCAGTGCTGCAGAAAAGGCTCGATGCCTTAGTGCGGGTGTTTGTTGTCGGACTCGGTGGAGGTGTGTCTTGAGAAACCTGAGGAAAGCGCTCGCGCCGCGAGAAAAGCACTTTGAGAAATCGTCACCCTTAGGTAATATATTCCTCCATTATGACACCGACACGCGCACCACTCCTCCAGTTTCCTTGTAGTTTTCCGCTCAAGGTCATAGGTCTCAACGTCGAAGAATTCGAAATTCAGGTCATGAAGATCATGCAAAGACACGTGACCGAGGCAGACACCAGCCGATGTACACGGCGATTTAGCGCGGGGAATAAATACCTCGCCCTGACTATCTCGTTCATGGCGCAAAGCCAAGAACAGCTAGACGCTCTGTATACAGAGTTGAATCGTCTTGATTTAGTGAAGCTGACGCTCTAAAGATCCTCAAACGATCCGCCGCGACCTCTGCCCGCAGCAAAGCGTGCGGCGCCGCTCCTTGCTTCAGCCTTCAATGGCTTAAGCCCTTCGCGTCCTTCGTTCCTCAAGGCTTCGACGAGGTCGAGATCCCATTGTTGATAGGCGGACATGCGATCGGTCTTCATACACAGTTGTGGAAAGCGCGCGATCTCGTGCGCGAGTTTCTGCGCTTCTTCACGCACCTTCCCTTTCGGGGCAATGCGATTACATAATCCCATCGTCAGCGCTTCTTTTGCTCCAACTGCGCGACCAGTCAAGATCAAATCAAGAGCATGGCCCATACCAATAAGACGCGGCAGACGCACGGTGCCGCCATCAATGAGCGGCACTCCCCAACGGCGACAGAACACTCCCACTTGTGCGTCTTCGTCCATCACTCGCAAATCGCACCAGAGCGCCAGCTCCAAACCGCCAGCCACCGCATAACCATCAATGGCTGCGACTACTGGTTTGCTGAGAAGCATACGGCTAGGACCCATAGGTCCATCGCCTTCGGGATCATAGCGGCCAACGCCTTGTCCGCTCGCTACGGACTTGAGATCATAACCAGCACAGAATGTTCCATTATCGCCATAGAGGACGCCGACGTAAGCGTCGGGATCAGCCTCAAACTCCGAGAACGCCTTGTGCAGCTCTAACGCCGTCGCGTGATCAACTGCGTTACGCACCTCTGGACGATTCATGATGACAGTGGTGACATGATCGTCTTTTTCAACGCGGACCGGCATGGCTTCCTCTTTTTCTACTTCTCAATGGCAATTCGCCAGCCGCCGGCTATTTCATCAATCGAGACAATGGCATAGCCTTCAGCCTCAGCGGCACGGGGGATATCGCGACGGCCTTTGGGGTCGTTAATCGACACTTCTAGGACGTCGCCGCGTTCGAGGTCCTCTAGACGCACCTTCGCTTTCGCCCAATTCAGGGGGCATTTGACGCCATAGAGGTCAATCCGTTCTATCTTTCCGCTCATGACGATCATCCATAGCAGAACAGCCCAGTGCTGTCAGCGAGCAACGCTCAGCAATTTGAATAAGCTGCTGAAACAAAGCTTGTTGAGGCGGAGTATTTTCCGCTAGAGTGAACAGCTAGGTACGAAGCTCAAAGGATATACTCTTATACAGGAGTATTTACGAATAAGAGAATTCTACCGCTCAATTAGGAGAAAGGGCATGTCCACTCTACAACCTCGTTACAGTAAAGAGGAGTTTGCGGAACGCGGTGATGAGCTTTACGAGCGTGAGATTCGCCCTCACCTCACAGTCGAAGATGAAGGGAAATTTGTCGTAATCGATATTGATAGTGGAGCATACGAAATTGATATCGATGAACTCGCAGCGTCCGATCGTCTCTTAGCGAGCCACCCCGATGCGCAAATGTGGCTAAGGCGCGTTGGCTCTCGCTATGTTCGGCGATTTGGTCCACGTGAAGGGTCACTGACCGCATGATCACTGGTACCGTTACCGTCGCCCGCGAGGCGGTGATCCAGCTTACGGTACGCGGCCCCAGCGGGCAGGAACAAGAAATTGAGGCGGTGATCGACACCGGGTTTGATGGTTCTTTAACTTTACCCTCTGCTCTCATAGCAGCTTTGGGATTGCCGTGGCGCAGACGTGGACGTGCACTCCTAGCAGATGGCAGCGACAGTCTGTTTGATATTCACGAAGCGACAGTGATATGGGATGGCGCGGCCCGCCGTATCCCAGTAGATAAAGTTGATATGACGCCGCTTGTGGGTATGTCCCTCTTCTATGGCTATGAGTTAACAATGCAAATCGTAGAGGGCGGAAGGGTTCAACTCAAACCGTTACTCAGATTAATCGTTTCGGGAGAAGCAGAACGTTTACTATCCTTTTGAATTGTGAAATTACTGGAAAATAAAAAATATCACATTTT
>CAZUFQ010000551.1:0-5242 GCA_964618735.1 uncultured Enterobacteriaceae bacterium | reverse complement strand
GACTTCTGTGGGCGGTTCGGGGGTACGGTAGAGGGGCAGAGGGCCACGGTAAGTGAAATTGGGGGCAATGTTGTGGAGGCCTATAGGGGGAGTGTCGAGATCACGCAGAACATTGCCCAGGTGGCGCAGGTGGCGAAGAACTCCGCTGTCGGCGTCTCCCAGATGCAGGGCGCGGCGGGCGATCTCGCTATGATGGCTGCTCAGCTCCAACATGTCGTTGGGCAATTTAAATATGATGAAACTTACAGTGTGGACGTCGTAGACACGAGGGAGCGGCAATCGGTTCCCCATTTTGACAACTTCAACAATGAACAGGAGGCGGCGTTACTCTAAGGCGTGACGACGTCGATAGAGTTTGGCCGTCGCGCCTGTGGCTGAATCTTCTGTTCGTCGCCTAGTCCTGCTCCACAGCGTCGAGAAAGAGACAAAGACGTTGGGAGTGGGGCTGGCTATACTAATGACTGCCGATAGAACAAAGAAAATTCTTTTCCGTAGCCAAGCGTGCATTATAGCGTCGCCCCTGAAAAAAGGGACGGTGTGGAAGGAGACCCGAAACTATGCGTGCCCTCGTTATTGACGATTCTCGAGCCATGAGAACTATCCTCGGAAAAATTTTGAAGGAACTCGGCTTCGAGGTGACTGAGGCCGGTCATGGCCGCGAGGGGCTGAAGCAGTTACAGCAAGTAGAAAAGCCTAAAATTGCTCTTGTTGACTGGAATATGCCCGAAATGAATGGGTTAGAGTTCGTCCAAGCCGTGCGAGCAGATCACGAGTATGACGACATGCAAGTGATGATGGTGACAACGGAGTCTGAGGCGAACGCTATGATACACGCCTTAGAAGCGGGCGCTAACGAATACGTTATGAAACCGTTCACGAAAGATGTGATCCTGGAGAAATTGGCAATTCTGGGGATCGAACTCTAGAAAATTGACTCATTTCGCCATTGTACCATTGAGGCATTGTTTGAAGAGTTTCTGTCCTCAATGACCCGATGATTTAATGACTCAATCGCTCAATCTGACATTGGGCTGATAGGAATGTCAATGTCTAAAATACGTGTCCTTGTAGTGGACGACTCCGTGGTGATCCGTAAGCTGGTGACGGATAGTTTGGGAGGAGACCCGGATATCGAAGTGGTGGGGACCGCCGCGAACGGCCGCTTGGCGCTCAGTAAGCTGACTCAGCTGAATCCTGACTTGGTCACGCTTGACATCGAAATGCCCGAAATGAATGGGTTGGAAACACTGGCGGCGTTACGGAAAACACACCCCAAACTGCCTGTGATTATGTTTAGCACGTTGACCCAACGCGGCGCCTCCGCCACTCTTGACGCTCTCGCGTTAGGAGCAACGGATTATGTCACCAAACCCGCCAATGTGGGTAGTGTTACAGCTGGGTTGCAGCGGATTCGAGATGATCTCATTCCAAAAATTAAAGCGTTCTGTCGGCGGCCTCTGGGGATGCAGGTCTCGGCTCTCGCGAAGACAGGCGTCGGAGGTCAGGCGGCGGGACCAGGCGCGAGCGAGTCAAAAAGATCTGAGCCTCCCCGCTTGTTCTCTCCCATTGCCAGCAGTGGATCGCGATTCCGCATCGATGTTGTGGCAATCGGCGTCTCGACTGGCGGTCCAAACGCCTTGGCGACGCTCTTTCCACACTGGACCGCAACATTTCCGGTTCCCATCGTGCTCGTGCAGCATATGCCGCCGACTTTCACGCGCCTACTAGCAGAACGACTAAGCACGAAGTCCACGATGAAGGTCAGTGAAGGGCAGACTGGGGACAGTTTGACGCCGGGGCAAGCTTGGGTGGCGCCGGGGGATTTTCATATGATCGTTGAGCGAGAGGCTGCGGGAGCGCGATTACAGCTGCATCAAGGGCCGCCAGAAAATTCCTGTCGCCCTGCAGTGAACGTGCTGTTTCGTTCTGTGGTGCAGGCGTTTGGTCCTCATGTGTTGGGCGTGGTAATGACCGGGATGGGGCAGGATGGGTTGGAGGGTTGTGAGGCCATTAAGGCGGCAGGTGGTCAGGTGTTCGTGCAAGATGAAGCGAGCAGTGTGGTGTGGGGGATGCCTGGTATCGTAGCGAAGGCGGGGCTCGCCGATAAAATTATACCGCTTGACCAGCTCGGCGGCGAAATCCTTCGTCGCGCCGAAGAATACCGCAGTGCGCCAACAATCGCGAAACCCATGGGGGGCAGATCTCCAGAATGGCAGGTGAAGCGTGTCGCTCAATAGTATTGATTTTGACTATATTTGCAAGTTTATACGGGCGCGTTCAGCGATCGTGCTGGAGGCGGGCAAGGAGTACTTAGTCGAGTCTCGTCTCCTGCCGGTTGCGCGTGGGGAAGGATGCTCCTCGTTGCAGGAGCTGATCGCGCGACTGCGGACGCAGCCGTCGAATGGCCTTCATCAGAAAGTGATCGAAGCCATGACGACGAACGAGACCTCCTTCTTTCGGGATCTACACCCTTTCGAAGCGCTACGAAAAATGCTCGTGCCGGAGCTCATGGCGAAACGCGAAAAAGAACGCACGCTCAATCTCTGGTGCGCTGCGTCATCAAGCGGACAAGAACCCTATACCGTGGCGATGCTGTTGCGCGAACATTTCCCTTCGTTAACAAATTGGACTGTGCGTTTTCTGGCGACGGATCTGTCGGTGGAGATGATAGAGCGCGCGCGCACCGGTCGGTTCAGCCAATTGGAAGTCAACCGCGGTGTTCCTGCGCCGCTCCTCGTCAAGTATTTCCAGCGACATGGCGTTGAATGGCATGTGAAAGACGAGCTTCGCAAGATGATTGAGTTTCGCCAATTAAACCTGATTGATTCGTGGCCGTCGCTGCCAGAGTTCGATATCATCTTTATCCGAAATGTTTTGATTTACTTTGACGTTCCCACCAAGAAAGCCATTTTAGCGAAAGTGCGCCGTGTACTGCGGCCTGACGGATATCTTTTTCTTGGGGCGGCTGAAACAACCTTGAACATTGATGAAGGGTTTGAGCGCCTGCAGTTTGAAAAGGCTGGCTGCTATCGCTTGCGCGCGCGTTAGGAGAAGAGCATGGAACTGACACACACTGATATTACGCGGGTTCTTGAGAGTATCTGGGAGTCTGTCTTGACCAGAGAGATTCAATACAGTGGGACGACAACGACGCCGCAATCGGAAGCGGATCTGGCGGCGTGCATTCAGATTTCTGGAGCGTGGAATGGCGTGGTGACATTGCACTGCTCGCGTGCGCTGGCAAGGCAGGTCGCGGAAATGATGTTCGGGATCGAGGGAGACAATGTAGCCAAAGAAGATATGGACGACTCTTTAGGCGAATTGGTCAATATGGTGGGCGGCGGTGTGAAATCCTTGCTGCCAGAAACCTGTGTGCTTTCGTTGCCTACCGTTGTGGAAGGCGACGATTTTATGATTTCCATTCCAGGAGCTTCACTCGTCCAACAGGCGGCCTTCCACAGTCAGGGAGAGCCCGTGTTCGTAGCGCTCTTCGAAAAAAACACTCTGTAGTGTCGCGCAACCTATCTGCTCGCTCGTACCCAGGTTCTCTCTGGGTACGAGGTCAGCGGTTCCTTTTCCCCTCGCCATTTCCTCTCTGTCCATCCGCTTTCGTCCTTCTTTCTGGCCCTCATTTTGCTCCACATTTGTAAGCCTCTTGACATTTCTTTCGTGTCAACAGAGGAGCACTCCAGGATGTTTATTGCAAAGGGCTCTAAAGATTTATCACGAAAGAAAATTTTCTCGGCAGCAAACTCGGCGTTTTCTGGCTGCTGTCCGTACGGGAGGCGAAAAACTGACAGTGTGGACAAATTCCTGACGGCATGAAGGAGCCCACTTAGGAAAGTATGGCGAAAAACGTTCTTTCCCAAAATGAGATCGACGCCCTTTTGCAAGGACTCGATGGCGGAGACGCAGACGTTGAGTCTCCTGTCAAAAAGAAGACCACGCCGGAAGGGCCTCCACTGTATGATTTCAGTCGTAGTGAACTCTCAATTCACGGGCAGTTGCCCGGCTTAGAAAGCGTCTTTAACAAATTTGCGCGCCGTCTACGTAATATCTTTGCCTCAGAACTCGGAAAAGCGGTGTACGTTGGCCTCGATTCGCTGGATGCGGTAGCGTACGAGGATTTGATTAAACGTTTACCGCTGCCTAGTAGTATCCATCTTGTACGCCTGGAACCACTGCGTGGACAAAGCATTGTGGTGCTTGAAGCCCGACTCGCCTACGCCATGATTGAGATTTTCTTTGGCGGCAACGGGCTGCGACCCATGCGGGCGGAAGGACGAGAGTTCACGCCTATCGAAACAAGTTTCCTAGGGAAATTTGTCGCGAAAATGTTGAAGGGGATGGAGGACGCCTGGCAGCCTTTGCTGCCTATCACTGGTCGATATCTTGGCTCTGAAATGAACCCCTATCTCTTAGGCGCCAGTGCTGTGGCCGATGTCATGGTTATGGGAACTTTTAATGTTGAAATGTCGGCGCAAATTAACGGCGAGATTATTTTCTCGATTCCGCTTTCCGCCCTCGAAGAAGTGCGCGACCGTTTGAAATCTTCCTTTTTACTTGTGCAAGACGGGGAAGATAATACTGAAGCGGGCAAACGGTTACGCGAACATCTTTTGGAGACGGAGATGGAGTTGCACGCCGTGCTTGATACGGTCGAGCTCTCCGTGCAAGAGATCGCACACTTGCAGGCGGGTGATTTTATCCCGTTGCACCGGCGCGCTATGGAGCAAGTAGTATTACATGCAGAAGGAAAACCGTTATTTATAGGCCGCGGGGCGCAGCAAAATGGCGCTACTGTTGTTGTGGTTCATGAACGACACGAAGGAGAACGGAGGCGTAAATCATGGCTGACTTAGACGATCCGAAAGCGTGGGGATTATCGGAGGAGGCGCTCGAAGAGGAAGCGCAAGACGATCCTTTTGAACAGGCGCAAAAGGAAGCAGTGGCGGCTCCAGCGTCAAGGCCGCATCCTTCTCCTGTCGATCGAGATAGGCTTGACTTAGCGCTTCTCTTTGACGTGTCGTTGCAGGTCTCTGTCGAACTTGGACGCACGCGGATGACGGTAGAAAGTCTCTTGCGGTTGAGCCAAGGCTCTGTAGTCGAACTCAATCGTGTGGCTGGAGAGCCGCTGGATATCTATGTCAATAATAAACTGATGGCGAGAGGCGAGGCGGGTGGGGTTAAGGAAAAGTTTGGCGTTCGCATTACCGACGTTTTGAATCCGGAAAAACGGATT
>CAZUFQ010000550.1:0-5243 GCA_964618735.1 uncultured Enterobacteriaceae bacterium | reverse complement strand
AACCTCCGTATTTAGCAGGTGCCTAAAGGTAACGTCAATTCGCTGGAGTCGCGCTACGGTATTTCCTTTCTCGACGTGTCCCAGTTCTGGTCTGCGTATGACACCACCGTGTTGAACTGTATTGCCTCTTACACCCTCTCTCTTGCACCTCTCTCCACTGGAGTCGCCCTGGCCGCGCTCATGGGGGACTTTCGTCGCTACTTTCCCAAGATCCATGATGAGGACATTGCGAAGGTTGATTTCCAAAATCATGTTCAGGAGCCACTGTTCATGAACAACGTAGGAAACTGGGCGTATCGACCGACTTCATGCACGCAAATTCCTAATTTCTTCTTGGCGGGTGATTATTGTCGTTCCGCCATTGATCTGGTGTGCATGGAAGGAGCGCTCTCGACCGGGCTCCGTGCCGCAGAAGCTGTGCGAACTGCGCAGGGCTGTCCTGATCCCATCGAGGTGCTCACACCAGAACAATATCCCACCTGGTTTCTCATATTGGCAAAGGTGGTTCTTGCGCCTGTCGCTCTACTGGCGTTCGTAGGAGCATACGTGACGGCGAAGCTTCAGGGCGAATCGATCCGTCAGTAGGTAGAACGAGAGTAATGTATGTGGTCTCACGAAAGAGACCACGCAAGTGTGGAAACATAAACAACAACGTGTCGTATTTTACTCGACACGTTCCTCATCCTCCTCTTGGAGTGGACCATTCTGCCTTCCTATCTCTTCCTTGGGAATTGTCGCCCGTGCGACGTCTTTTTGCTCCTGGCGTTCGATTTTCTCCTCTCGTCGTTCCACCTGCTGTTGCGCCTGTGCAATGGGGAGTTCTATGCGTCTGGCCCGCTGCTCTTCTTTTAGTTGTTGGCGCTCGATTCTTTGCTCTTCCTGCAACTCCTGACGGTCCACCTTCTGGTCCTGACGGATTTCGTTTTGCGCCTGGATCTCTTCCGTGAGGTCATCACTGAACGCCACCGATGCTGTCAGCAGCCACCCAAGCAGTGGCAAGAAGGTGAACAGAGTTTTCTTCACATATATTTTCATGCAGATCCCTCCTGGAGGTTTTCTAGCAAGGGGTGTACCAGGAGGAAAGGAGAAACGAAGGCGGACGTTCTTCTGCAAGTTTGACTGTACCGCGTAGCTGGACAGCAACCTTTTCACATGGCAGGCTACCCTCCATTGCACTAGTGCAAACACTCGATACGAGGGAACGAGTACATTAGGAGGGGCGACATGAATCAACCAAAGCACGTGCTCGACGGCTACAAGGTATTGGACTTCTCTCAGATCGTAGCAGGACCGACCTGTACATTAATGCTGGCGGAGATGGGAGCTGAAGTGATCAAAGTAGAATTAGCCCCAGCGGGAGACGGGGCTCGTCTCGGTCCAGTCCTCATCGAAGGTCGTAGTGGCTACTTTGTCCAGCTCAATCGCGGCAAAAAGGATTTATGTCTGAACGCCAAGACGCCCGAAGGACTGCAGATTCTCAAGGACCTGGTTGCAAAAGTTGACGTACTGGTGGAGAACTACGCCCCCGGCGTGATTGGGCGACTAGGACTCAGCTACGACGTGGTGAGTAAAATTAATCCGGGGCTCGTGATGTGCTCGATTTCCGCCTTTGGGCAGCAGGGCCCGTTGGCGCATGAACCGGGCTTTGACTGGGTGGGCGCGGCGTATTCCGGGATCACCTCAATGGGAGGCGAAAAGGACGGGCCGCCCCTCTTTCCGATGGTGGCGATAGGGGACGTCTCCACGGGCGCACATGCGATGGGAGCAATCTGTGCGGCGCTGCTCTACCGCGAGCGCACCGGCAAAGGGCAGCATCTCGATCTTTCGCTACTCGACACCTATGCCCATTACCATGAAGCCAGCTTCCAAATGTACAGCCTGAGCAAAGGGGCAATCTCCCCCACGCGCTCGGGGGCGCATTCATGGTATGCGTGTCCGGCGGGCGTGTTCAAGGGGCGCGAGCGCTACCTCATTCTTATCGCACCCTTGGAGCAGCATTGGACGAAGCTCTGTGAGGCCATGGGGCAGCCGAGCCTGGCGCGGGACCCCCGTTTTACCGATAATGCGTCGCGTCTGAGTCATTTGCATGAATTGGTGGACCTTATTCAGGGCTGGATTCGTTCCCAGGCAAGTGATGACGAGGCAATAGCAACACTGCGAGCCCATCACGTGCCGGTCGCTCCAATACTGTCTGTCGCCGAGGCGCGGCGGCATCCCCATCTGCGTCAACGCGGCACCGTGCGGACCGTTCGTGATCGGCTGCTGGGAGAGGTGGATGTGCCCGGATTTGCGCTACGGTTTTCAGAATTCCCGCAACCCCTTAGGTTACAAGCGCCACTACTGGGGGAGCATAACGCAGAGATCCTGACACAATGGCTTGGCTATACGTCAGATGAGGTGCAAGAGCTAGAGCGCAAAGGGATTCTGCACAGCGGTTCGGTGTGAGGCGGCCCGATGATACGTAAGTCGAAAATGGTGTTTTCCTCCGCCGCCGCTCCACGCGACCCGCGTGACAGGGCCAGCCATATACAACCGCAAGAATCATCCCGGGCGCCCAAAGCGCAGCAGCGGAAGAGACGGAGCGTCTGGGCCCGCCGCACCCCGCCTGGCGCGCCTCCGGGAACGCTGATCCCTGATCCAGAGGCCCCACAGCCGATCATCCGGGTAATTGCGTATGGGCCGGAGGCGTTAACCGAACAGGACGTCAGCAGTCCGCGGCAGGTGCGGGATTTTTTGTCTACTTGGCCCGTGGTTTGGGTAAATGTGGAAGGGTTGGGAGATGCGACAGTCATTAGCCAACTAGGCGATATCTTTGGCCTGCACAGGCTCGCATTAGAAGATGTGATTAATGTCCACCAGCGAGCGAAGGTCGAACAATATGGCGAATACTACTTTATCGTGACCCGCATGGTGATGCTCCACGAGCAGTTAGAAACAGAACAAGTGAGCTTATTTCTTGGACGGAATTTTGTCCTGACCTTTCAGGAAGGCCTTCCTGGGGATTGTCTTGAGGCGGTCCGCAACCGGCTCCGCAAAGGGCAAACCCGGATACGAGAAACAAAAACTGACTACTTGGCGTACGCCCTTCTTGATGCCGTCGTCGACAGCTACTTCCCTATTTTAGAGGAGTATGGCGAACAACTGGAGAGACTCGAGCAGGAACTGCTCACTCGCCCCACCACGGATACCGTCATCCGCATCCACGACATCAAACGCGATCTGCTCACGCTTCGCAGAGTGATCTGGCCTCAGAGAGAAGCCCTCAACATGCTGCTGCGTGACGAAGTCCCGCTCATCACGCACGAGACCCAGCTACACCTCCGCGATTGCTATGACCACACCGTGCAACTCATTGACTTAGTTGAAACCTACCGCGAGCTGAGTTCCGACATGACCGATGTGTACCTCTCGAGTATTAGCAATCGGACGAACGAGATCATGCGGGTCCTGACGGTCATCGCCACCATTTTTATTCCCCTGACCTTTATCGCCGGCATTTATGGCATGAACTTTAACACCGAGGTGTCGCCGTGGAATATGCCGGAACTGAAGTGGTACTGGGGTTATCCATTCTCCCTGCTCGTTATGGCGCTCGTGGCGCTTATGCAGCTGGCGTTCTTCTGGCGAAGAGGATGGATTGGCTCGCCGAAGTTCCTCCGGAGAGGACCACTTGTGGAGGCAGACCAGACTACGGGTGCGGCTGGAACAATGCAAAAGAGGGAAAGTGAGAGTCCACTCAGTGAAAAACAGACGGGGCGCGATCCTGCGCCCCCTAAGTAGATTTGCCTCTTTTATCGTTCTCTCAATGAAAAAGACACCGTATCCTATTTTCTGCGTTCACGGATCTCTGAAAGTTCACGATCCTCGATCAAGATACCGGCTGCCTGGAGGTCGTCGAGTTGCTGCTCGCTATAGCCGAGGTATTGACTCAGGATATCCCGATTGTCTTCGCCAAGCATCGACAGAATCGGCTGAAACTCAACCTTGGTTTCGGAGAACAAGTAGGGAACCTTCGGCACCGGGATTTCTCCATAACCAGGAACGTCGAGATTTTGTAGCGCACCGCGTCCTTCATGTTTGATCAATTCGACAGTCTGGCGCAGATCCAGCACCGGCGCGGCTAGATAATGCCGGTCGAGCAGGAACTTCAGCACCTCTTCGCGGCTGCCAAGCGACCGGAACCACTCTTCGATGATCGGCTCAAGCGCATGTCGATTCTCCCAACGGGCGGAGTAGGGATTAAAGCGCTCGTCGGTTAACAGTTCGGGCTTGCCGATATCATTGGCGAAGCGCTCCCACTGGTGGTTCAACACCGTGAAGACAATCCAGCCGTCGCGCGTCTGAAACAGCCCGCATGGCGTGGCGCCTGGACGATGACGCCCCGTAGGACCGGGATTATAGTCACTATATGTGAACAGATTCTGCATCAAGAAGACGTCATGAATATGGAAGACGCATTCGTACAGCGCCACATCGATATACTGTCCGATCCCCGTACGTTCGCGGTAATACAGCGCCGCGAGCACAGCGGCGACGCCGTTGACGCCGCCGCCGCCATCAGCCAAATACATGCCCGGATAGACCGGCGTGCCGTCTTCGGTTCCCGTGAGATGCAGCAGCCCCGACAATGCTTGCGCGGTCATATCATTGCCCGGAAGGTTGACGCGTGACCCGGTCTGGCCGAAGCCAGAAATCGAGCACATGATGATCCGCGAGTTGCGCTCCTTAAAGGCCTCATAAGTGAGGCCATATTTCTTTAAGACCCCGGGCGTATAGTTTTCGATCACCACATCGAACTGGCGCGCTAGTTCGAGCACGATCGCGGCGCCTTCAGGCCGTTTGAAATCAATACAAATGCTGCGCTTGCCGCGGTTGTAGTAGACATAGGCGGGGGCTTGCCCCTCAACTCTGGGCGGAAACCCGCCGCGGCGAGAGTATTCACCACCTGGCGGCATTTCCAACTTCACGACCTCGGCGCCGAGGTCGGCGAGCATCCGGCCTAACGTGGGACCGGCGATATATTGCGTAATGTCCAAAACACGTACGCCGGCCAGGTTTTGGTGCATAGGTTCAGCCATCTCGACCTCCATCTCTCCGCTATTCAGTCCAAAGAATGACGCGTAGATTGCATCCATACCGCTGCTATGTCGGTAGCATGGTCAACTATCGCCCCTTGAACTTCGGCGGTCGCTTTTCGATAAAGGCCTGGGCGGACTCCCGAAAATCCTCCGTCAGGTGCAACC
>CAZUFQ010000549.1:0-5244 GCA_964618735.1 uncultured Enterobacteriaceae bacterium | reverse complement strand
GCAGTCCTCGTGTATTGCTCCGGCCGGTACACTTCCGGCGGCGGCGTGGTCAGGCTCACTGCCTTGGAAATCGCGCGCATGAAGACGTCCCTGGGATTTATCCAAGCCGTAGCGCTCGGCATTCTCTGTAATACCCTGGTCTGCCTGGCGGTGTGGCTTTGCTTAGTAGGGGCGCGAAGCACAGCGGACAAGATCCTCGCTATTGTGTTTCCGATCAGCACTTTCGTAGCAGCCGGTTTCGAGCACAGCATCGCGAATATGTATTTTATTCCTGTCGGATTGTTGATCAAAACTGATGTCGCCTTTTTACAAACCATCGGTAAAAGCGCCGCGGATTACCCGTCGCTCTCCTGGACAAATTTCTTGTTCGTCAATCTTCTGCCTGTCACCATCGGAAACATCATAGGCGGAGTCTTTCTGGTGGGATTAGTCTATTGGTTCATCTATTTGCGGTCAGACTCACTCTCGGTTTCAGCAGCAAAACCTATTGGCTCTATCGCTCCATCCTCACAAACAGAGGCGCGGTAATGCATGCAATCTCTCGTCTCCAGAAAAGGCAAAAGGATGACAACAACAATCATCGGCGCTTTATTCGCGGTCACGTTATGGACGACCTCAAGTTTCGCTCAAGAAGCAGAAGTCGTGGCGTCCGGTAAACATGAATTTCGTCAACATTGTGTAATCTGTCACGGGCTCAATAGTAAAGGCGACAGTGTGATGAAGAATCTCAACCTCTTAGCGGAGAATCCGCCGGATTTAACTCGGCTCAGCAAACAACACGGCGGCAAATTTCCGTTCTGGCAAGTGTACCGCATTGTCGACGGTCGTGAACCAGTCAAGGGCCACGGTACACCCGCTATGCCGGTATGGGGGGACCTGTTCTTGATGCAAACAAAAGAGGGAGGACTCGCCTCAGAAACAAAAGCAACAGGACGGCTATTAAACATTGTCTACTACTTACTGTCCCTGCAGAAAAAGTAGTGCGATCAAGGGAACCGATCACTTACCGCTCTCCCGCGAGGAGCGCGCATCATGAGGAGAGTGGAAGTAGCGACGAGACGGAGAGAGGACAGAGCATCCTCTCTCCGTGGGATGGATGGTCGAACGCGCTGCACATTCACCGGTAGGCGGCGCGTTACCTCCCCAACTGCGATTGTCGTGGAACCGGCTACTGACCACAGATGACCGCATACTCTACATCTACTATCTTAATCAGGGCCCGATTGGTGGCAGTTGTCGCTGCCCCTAAGAAGGTAAGCACCTTGCCTTTGAGATCGGCGACAGTCTTGGGATCGTCCTTGATCTTGATATCCAGTTCGGTGAGACGTGGCAGGGCGTTAAGCTGCTGAAAATCGGTAGGAGTCGCAGGGGTTAGGGCGCCATTGCCTATTATGAAGATGACCTTATCGAAATGGAGAACTGGACGCAGCACTGTCCCCACTGCACATACGGCAGAGGCGGGAACTCCCCTACCATCAACTGGCGGAACGGCGAGCACTTGACTAGCATCCACAATCGGAGTCGCGAAGAGCGCCAAAGAAAGTAGCATTGACCGTGTATTCATGATCGTTTCCCCCTTATCATCGACGTTGTTAAGATGTTGATCCCTTAGGACAAGAGTCCTTGCTCCATTGCCGACGTTGCTTCTTTATTCGTGTTCCGGCAGGCCCCCTTTCTTTCTGTGCTCTCCATCAAGGTGTAGTCCCCGGAGTTCTCCATGCGTAAGTCGAACGCTACACAGTACGGAGTCACTGTGCTCCGTGGAGAGCCCCAAGAGGACCACTACATATGCGACGCCGAGTTTGTCACCGCGCCTCCCACCCCTTTCCGGTATTTCCAATGGAGCCGAGCCACGTATGAGTGGGGGATGCAGGAGGTTGGATTCCTAGACTTCACCTGGCGCCCCACGGAGGTAGCGCCGGAAGACGTGACACGCTATGGGGAAGCGTACTGGCAGGATATGCATGACAACAACCTTGTTATCGGGTTGGTCTGCCAGAAGTAACTCAGGACGCCTTCCCGAAGCGTCTGGGACAACAACACCTGGTATTCCTTTGACAGTGCTACTCAGGAGGAGGACGCCTCGTATGGAGCAATGTGCTTATACTCGTCATCATGGAGTTCTGCTAAAATACCAGAGAGCAAGCGTCTTCTTCCTGTGAGGCCGTCGTGAAACTTCTAAGGACGTGGATTCTGGATGTAATCAGATGCTCGCGCATTTTGGGGCGCCGCGTTATGACCTCTCCGAGATCTTAGCCAGAGAGCTTCCGCTTCACCCGGAGTTCGCTTTTTCTTTTCTGCGCGCTCCCGTCTCCATCACGACCACTTCGTTTGCGGAGACGCTCACGATTGCCCGCTTTATGTTGTGTGACCGGGACGCTGAGGCCTTCTCCCGCCCCCCGACAGAGGAGGCGTTTCAGGAATATGTCCGCGAGCACTTCTGGGACGAGCAAACAGGGACAGGAGGATGGAACTGTGAAGAGATGTTCTGCTGCGTGCGTCGCAATACAGAGTATACAAAGTAGACTTGGAGCGAGAGCATAACGTTTAGAGATGGGAGGATTACTGCTGCTGCATCGACTTCAGAAAAGCAGTCAAAGAATGAATGCGCATGCGCGCCGCACTGTCACCCTGTTCATCGCGAAAGATCTCGCCCCAGACCGGCATATGACGAGGACCGTGAGCCGGCACGGGGCGCTCACCGTCGATAAAATGCATGATCTCCGCACGAGGAAACTGTCCACCATGCGTGAGGCGTGTTAAGTCCGCGGGTGGGTTCTTTAACGCTATTGCCGCAGGTCCGTTCCCCTTCCCATCCTCGCCATGACACAAAGCGCAATGGCGAAGAAACAACTCTTTTCCCCAACCGACCTGCGCGTTCATCTCCTCCTCAGCGCTCCAGCTCGGATGCGCCGAGAAAAGAGCAAGACCAAGGATCATCCCAAACCTCCGTCCATAGGACAAACTTCTCAACATAATTCCTCCCCCCTTCATAAGTTTCCATTTGTGCGGATGGTTCTTGAACGCGATCTTTCACACCAATGCCCCAGGGCCTTCCACATTTCCATGGCCGGCAATGGCGTTATTCCCAAAGCGCAGATCACAAACCAATCTGTCGGATCTAACGGCGCAAGTCCAAACACGGCCTGAGTCCAAGGCAGTAGCATAATTGCCGCCTGCAACATAATTGAGCCGCCCACAGCCCACAGCAGCGTCACGTTGGAGCCGACGCCTAATGAAAACAACGAGTGACTGGCGTGGCGACAATTAAATGCGTGCGTAAGCTGCGCTAAGACAAGCACGGCGAAAGCCGCCGTCCGCGCCTCTTGGAGATTTTGCTCCGCTCCGTAGAGGAAAAAAAGAAACACCGCCAACGCAACTGCAGCCATGAACAACCCCTGCCCGCTCAATACAAGTAACTGTCGCAGTGAGAGAAACGGGGCGCCGGGCGAACGCGGCGGGCGTTGCATAAGATCAGGGCTCGTTGGGTCCACTACTAACGCGAGCGCTGGAAAGCCATCGGTCACAAGATTGATCCACAAGATTTGCACTGGCAACAACGGCAGCGGCAAGAACGAGACTGCTGTCAACAACATAAAGATAATTTCACTCGGGTTACATGAGAGCAGATAAAACACCGCCTTCTGAATGTTGTCATAAATACCGTGGCCCTCTTCAATCGCGGCGGCAATAGAAGCGAAGTTATCGTCAGTGATCACCATCGCGGCGGCCTCTTTGGTGACATCGGTCCCGGAGACGCCCATGGCGACGCCGATATCCGCCGCCTTCACCGCAGGCGCATCATTCACACCGTCACCGGTCATGGCGACAACAGCACTCAATATAAATCACGTCTCCAGGCGCGAGAGCACTGGCAGGGATCGTTTAGAGTTCGCCTTCTCTGAGTACCCGGGCATGAGTTACCGCCAGTTTTTTCAACGCCGCCAGCGAGCGCTCAGCTTGGTACTCCTGCATGAACCCAAGCACGGCGTTCAGACCGACGATTACGACAATGGCGGCAGCGTCGATCCATTCCTGGAGCAAACCAGAAACCAGTGCCGCACCTATGAGCACCCATACAATCAAACTGGAGAATTGCCGCAGCAGCACTGCCACGGGGGAGGGAGGAGCACCCTCTAGGAGCACATTTAAACCGTAAAGGTGTAGTCGCTTCTGGGCTTCATCTTCAGTCAGACCAACATTAATGTTCGTTTGCAGACGTTGGGTTAACGCCTCCACGTTCAATGTGTACCATGCCCGGGTGGGCGACTCGCTTCTGAGGGCGTCCACCGCAGGTCGCACGACGCCTTCGGCGCCCGGAGGAAACGAAGAAGAAACAGTATTGCGCATACGAATTATCATTGAAGACAATTTCTTCGTCTTCTGCCAATGCTGCGTCAACAAACCGGAGAAGACTCCCAATGACACCGATGCTTCACTTCATGCTATTGATGATCTAGAGGATGGTGATGGTGATCCGTGAAGTGCTTTTCCTTATCTTCTTCTACGTCGTGATGCTTGAACTTCCCCAAGCTCTTGCCGCGCCGCCCGACACCACAGGCATTCCAGACGCTCCGACTGCCGTGCTGGGAAGTGTGATCTCCACGGACGGGCTCGGCGTGCGCCTCCTTTCCCACCACGGTGAGTGGACGTCTTTCCTCAATATGGGGGGCGGTTCCGAGCCTTTGTTGCTCATCAATGGCCGTTTGGAAAACGCCTCAGAAAAGCCCCTGACCTACGTCAAACTGCAGTGTGAGTTGTTAGACGAAGACGGCGCCATCGTGTTTCGCGACTATGTCTACAACCGCAGAGCCGAAGCATTGCGGGAAGAAGACTATGAATCCGGGAAAAAGGCGTTAGCCGACATGGGGGTGGAGCACCTCAACGCCAGCGCCCAGGACGATTTTCGCTTCATCTTTTTCAAAAATGATATCCCCGAATTTCACGCGTATCGGATTCTTGTGCTCGAAGCTCAATAGTGACGTAGGGGCGACCCCTTGTGGTCGCCCGAAAGCTGGGTAGGCACGGGGACCCACCCCTACGTAAACAAACTGTTAGGACCAAATTGAACCATTATCGTCACTCGCCTCCAGCCGATGTTTACGGCGTCACCCGTTCCAGCATGCGCGGGAAGGGAATCGCCTCGCGCACGTGATGCAGCCCACACAGCCACGTCACCATGCGTTCGACGCCCATGCCGAAGCCGGCGTGCGGCACTGAGCCATATCTCCGCAGGTCGAGATA
>CAZUFQ010000548.1:0-5245 GCA_964618735.1 uncultured Enterobacteriaceae bacterium | reverse complement strand
AGAATCGCCATGAGGTGATACAAGCTGGGACCCGCGGCCGACCCGGAGCAGGCCAACCGCGTCGGGTGAACCAGCACCCCGGTTTTGATCACCAACTCTTGTGCAACCGCCTTGAGCGTATTCCCAATTGCATCCGCCTCAAACGGCTCCAATGCGCCGAGGGCCTCCCGCAACTTCATCAGCCGTGGTTTGTTTTCCGCCGTAAACTCAACGTTGTAGTTTGTTCTCCAATAGGCCAATCTCTGTGAAGACACTTCAGCACGACTATCACAGGCAGCGCCTCAAGATTCTCCACATCGACCCAGAGAAAGCTTGGGGGGGAGGCGAAGTTCAAGTCACAGGACTGACAACTTATCTGCATAGAGCTGGACATCATTCTGTTGTCGCTGCAGCTCCACAGGGTCTTTTGTACGTCAGGCTTCAGTACGATAGATTGCCGGTTCTCCCACTGCGTATCAGAAATGATCTTGATATAGCGGCAGGTCTTCAGCTGCGACGGCTCGTGCAGAAACACGACTACGACATCGTCCATTTCCATACCGCACGGGCCCATGCTCTGAGCCCATGGTTACATAGGACACGCGTGCAACGCATTGTCACGCGGCGCATGGACTATCCGTTGCATCCAGGTTTTCGGACACGTCTCTTATATCGACACAGCGTCGACAGGATCATAGCGATTTCCCAAGGCGTCCGGTCTGCCCTCATAGCAGGAGGAGCGCCGGCAACACGTATTCACCTAATTCCAAGCGGCGTCGACACGGCGCGCTTTGCTCAAAATCCGTCCTCTCGTCATCGTGTACGCACGCAGTACGAGATTGCGCCCCAAACTCCACTGATCGTTTCGGTGGGTGCGCTTGTTGATCGAAAAGACCACGCTATCCTTCTCAACGCAGCCCATTTGCTTAAAGCGCAGGGCCACACTGTACGTTATCTTATCAGTGGTGAAGGGCCTTTGCGCTCAGCATTGGAAGCGCAGACACAAACCTTAGGACTCACAAAAGAAGTTTCGTTCATTGGTTTTTGTGCGGATATTCCCAGCCTCTTATCTGCGGCTGACTTCTTCGTACAGACGCCGCGGCATGAAGGCCTCGGTGTTGCCGTTATGGAAGCGTTAGCTGCGGGCCTCCCGACAATTGCTAGCCGAGTAGGTGGAATTCCAGAGCTAATTGAAAACGAGAAAACCGGTCTGCTCGTTCCCCCTCATGAGGCTGAAGCACTTTCAGTAGCACTCTCTCACTTGTTGACCCATCCCCAGTTCGCTCGTCAACTAGGAGAGAGTGGGGAGAGTTTTGTCAAAGCTCATTTTGACATTAGCGTGATGGCGCGAATGAATGAAGCTTTATACTTCGACATGATTGCCGATACCCCCTGAGAAATTTAGGAATCAGGTGAGATTCATCGGCTCTTTCCTTTTTGACTACAGCTTTCCTCTAGAGATCGGCGATTGTTTAATTTGCCAATTGTCTTACCCATGTAGAACAGGACAACATTGCCCTATCGGGCAAAACTACCCGTATTAAACATTAAAAACTACTGAACCAATTAGTAAGAAGTATAACTGTTGTATTCTTTCCTTTTCACTTTTCCGCCCGATTTGTTTCTCCGTGGGAGACTATAGAAAGTTTATTTTGCCTTCAACCCTGTCATTTTTGTCATGTTTGCCGCATTTTGTCATGCGCTTGCCATTTTTGGCAGAGTAAATTTGCCAAACAGGAGACAAAAAGCAAAGACTAATATGAATCTTAAACATCCTCCTTCTGGCATAGAATATGCTCAATTAACCTAAATCTGTTGGTCGAGACAAAAGCAGAACCGATCTTACGGTTATCACGGTTCCTCAAACACAAGGCTAAACGACTTTACGATTTATAGTGGATGTCGGCGCCTTGGTGTGAAGGACTAAGAGGTATTTCAATCTTACGAGAGAAATTTGCATAGCTTCTCTTGCGCCCCACATGCCCAGCTACATACGTGAAAAACATATGTCGACAGTAAGCTCTCAAAATCGTCTCTGGTACGTCGTTTATTCCAAGCCCCGACGGGAAGGATTTGCACAAACACAACTCCGCCGCAAAGGCTTGGAGGTATTTTTTCCACGACTAGCCTCTCCTCATTGCCAGACAGGACAAGGCCAGTGTGCCCCGCTGTTTCCCAATTATCTTTTCGTGCGCCTTCAATTGCCAGAAGAATATAACTACGCCATCTGGTCGCCAGGAGTCAAAACGATTGTCAGCTTCAATGGCGCTCCTGCTCCCATAGATGAGAAAATTATCGATTTTCTACGGCAAAAATCGTCTCCAGACGGACTTATTGGAGGCCAACCCCATTTCACGATTGGTCAAGAGGTCCGCATCAATGGAGGGCCGCTCGACGGATTGCTCGGCATCATTCAGAACCCGCCCAACGCACGAGGACGGGTAGGAGTCTTAATGCAACTTCTTAATCGTCAGATTAAAATTGACGTGCCGGTCCATTGCCTCACGACGCCCTGGATGATAACGCCACACCGTTCTCAAGAAAGCTCTTTCGTTGCTACCACCCGTTAAAAAATTACGACAGCGTTATGGCTAGCGCTTCACCTATCAAAGCCACTGTTCCTACCATCCTTGTGGTCGATGATGACCCAAACGTCTCTGATTTGCTCTGTCGCTTCCTCACTCGACAAGGAATGAAGGTCATCGTAGCGTCCACTGGGTCCCAATGTCTGGAAACTGTTCAGAATTTTCCCAATATTGACGTCATCATCCTTGATGTCATGATGCCTGGAATGGACGGGCTACAGGTCAGCGCCGCTTTAAAGCAAATGGAACAAACACGCAGAATTCCTATTATCCTCCTCACTGCTCGAGGAGATGAAAAAACACGTGTAGCTGGCATGAATTTGGGCGTGAGCGCATTCATCACCAAACCTGCGAGTGGACGCGACATCCTGGCGCAGATTCATGCCCACCTCACCCTGAGTTACCAACCACGAGTCAGCCAACAAACTTTGCAACCGCCAATTGCTCCTGAGTCCAGAATTAAGCCCTGAACATAGATTAGACATTTGCCCTTCTCATACATCCGATAGGCCGCCTACCCCGCCATAGTTTTCTTTCAGGCTGGCGCTTTAGTCTCTTTTTGTTCATATCCCACCCAGCCCTCGCCAATGCGGCGCCGCTATGCTACTGGATTTCCAGTTTATACGGCTGAGACGTCAAATTCGCTATCAACTTCCCAATGTTCACCCATTTCCTGTGAAGCACTCGATTTCTCTGCGTCGCTTACTCCCTCGTTTCGCCGGTGTCCGTGTCCTTGTCATTGGCGATCTCATGCTTGATCGCTATATCTGGGGTCGAGTCGAGCGGATTTCTCCAGAAGCTCCGATTCCTATCGTCCACGTGACGAGGGAGAGCCTCCATGCCGGAGGCGCGGCAAACGTTGTCGCCAATATCCGGGCGCTCGGGGGACAAGTTGCTGCTTGTGGCGTTGTGGGCCACGACCGAGAAGGAGTCGAACTTCTGCAACAGCTCACAGCGCTTAACGCTAACACCGACGGAGTTATATCGAACCGCGCCATACTGACGATTAGCAAGACTCGGATTATCGCCCATAACCAACAAGTCGTCCGACTTGATCGCGAACAAGACACCATCGAGAACCGCATACGTGGTCGCCTCCGCGCTTTTGTGTCCAGCCAGATAGAACATTTCGATGTGGTCGTTATTTCCGACTACGGGAAAGGGATAATCGATGCTTCTTTACTCTCTCTGCTAGCGGATTTACGGCAAAAATATAAATTTTGGTATCTCATAGATCCTAAACGACGAAATTTTGCTCATTACAAAGGCGCGAGCCTTGTCAAACCGAACCTAGCAGAAGCAGGACTGGCGACAGGAATTGACATTCGTGACAAAGAAGATTTACACCAAGCTGGCCTTCGTTTGGTCGACTTATGGCAAACAGAAGCCGTGTTGATCTCTCGCAGCGAAGCGGGGATGAGTCTCTTTAAAAAGGGAGCGGTTCCCCAGCACTTTCCAGCGACCGCACTCGAAGTCTTCGATGTCACCGGGGCAGGAGATACAGTCCTGGCAACGTGTGCCCTTGCACTCGGAGCAGGCGCTACGTTAGAAGAAGCAACCATCTTAGCCAATCACGCAGCTGGCATTGTGGTCGGGAAAGTGGGCACCGCCACTGTTACTGTACAAGAATTGCGCACCATTTTGTTGGACAAGAGGGGTCAATGAAAAGCATGACTGGATACGGAAGCGGCGTCGGCGCCTTTCCAGGGGGTCGAGTCAGTGTTGAATTGCGAGCGGTCAATCATCGCTTCTTGGAGATCAAAATGCCCCTTCCACGAGAGTTTCTACCATGGGAAAGCGAATTTCGTACAGCCATTGAGAATCAGATCAAACGCGGTCGCGTGGAAATGCTGCTGACTACGGTAGGAAGACCTGCTAGAGCCTATACAGTGCAGCCCAATATGGATCTAGCACGCTCGTATTACCAAGCGCTGAAACGCCTGTACCACGAACTCAATACTAAGACGGAAATCGATCTCTCGTTTCTGACTACACGACCAGACTTCTTTCAAGTTTCGGAGCAAGCACAAACGAGTGCAGAGGAAGTGCACGCAGCCCAAGAGGCGCTGCAAGAAGCATTGACCAGTTTTGATCGTCAACGCAATCGTGAAGGCAAATTTCTTCAGCGTGATCTTCGCGCACGGATATCCACCCTTGAGAAAACCCGCCGAACAATCAGGGAACGCAGTCGCATCGCGCAAGGCTCGACACGGCAGAAGCTCAAAGAGCGTGTCGCCTCACTCCTCCAAGGGGTCGAGTTTGACACCAATCGCCTTTTACAGGAAATTATTACATTGACGCAAAAGAGCGATATTACCGAGGAAATAGTGCGGCTCGACAGCCACCTCAAGGCGTTAACCGATTTACTGCGCGCACCTGAACCAGTGGGAAAGCGGATTGAATTTCTGCTGCAAGAAACGCAACGTGAAATCAACACGATCGGCGCGAAATCGGATGACGTTACAATACGCCATGCTGTAGTCAGCGCCAAGGAAGAGGTAGAAAAGATGCGCGAACAGGTGCAGAACATCGAGTGATCATGTCAGACGATACAGACACAACACCCTTCACCTTTACACGCAGAGGAATACTGTTCATTCTTTCGGCTCCTTCCGGAGCGGGCAAAACAACCCTCGCTCGTCAAATTCTCGAACGCATGCCTGACCTCCGTCTTTCTATTT
>CAZUFQ010000547.1:0-5247 GCA_964618735.1 uncultured Enterobacteriaceae bacterium | reverse complement strand
AGGTTGCCAACATCGGAGCTTCATCGGTCTTCGTATAGATAATCTTGTCTGCTTTCGCCATGGCTTTCCCTTCTTGAGTAACTGGTTCCGTTCAGCGCGTTCAACGCCGAACCGACCTTAGAAAAATTGTGCGGATTATACCACGTCGCGTTCTGACTCCTAGGGGAGGAACAGTTGGCTGTCAAGAGAAAGGAGAAGAAATGATGAATGTCAAAAAGCTTATGAAGCCCTCCTCATCCTTTAGGACTTCCTCTTCATAGTTCATCATTCATAATTCATCGTTGAAAAGACGGGGCTCATTGCAAAGTGCCAGCCAAGCGGGTAGAGAGATGAGAACTTTCAATAAGAGGGAAAGCAATTCTTTTATGATGCGACTTTTGAGTCGACGGCTCTTCGTGGTTCTGCTTGGTCTCCTCTCTGCCTGTCATGAAGACGTGAAGGATGTCCCCCTTAATAATCGACTCATTGCCATCTCGGATAAATTCTACGACATCAAAGCACTTTCCCCAGAGAAGGTGATTGTCGTTGGATATGGTGGGAAAATTTTGATGACCGCCGACGCTGGGAAAACCTGGCAAACGAAGCAGAGCGGAACTGATTTAGCTCTCTATAACGTCAAATTTTCCGATGCACAAAATGGCTGGGTGTGCGGCCAAGACGGACTCATCTTGCATACTAGAGATGGCGGTGAGACCTGGCAGAAACAAGACACAGGGATTACCTCTCCTATTTTCGCTTTGTCGTTTGTTGATCAAAATCACGGCTGGGCTGTGTCTGAACAGGCAACGTATCTCCGCACGACTAATGGAGGAGAATCCTGGGAGACTGGTCGTATTGAAGCATCGACCGAAGGAGTTGCGGAAGAAGAGACGCTCGCGTTGGTTGATCCCGCCTTATACGACATTCAATTCCTCGATGAAAAGACTGGCTGGATGGTTGGTGAATTTGGGAAAATCTATCATTCCTCTGATGGCGGCGTGTCCTGGGTGGAGCAACAAGGCTCTTTGTTAGGACAGGCTGGCTTTGATGATGCGCTGAATTTTCCGGCCTGGTTCGGGGTGCGGTTTACGAATGCCAATGAAGGGATAGCTGTCGGCCTTGAAGGCAAAGTTGTACAGACGACGGATGGTGGGAAAACCTGGAAGTTTATTGCTGAAGAAATCTCCACTGCTTCTACTGATCCGCTCTATGCCCTTTCGTTGCGAAATAGCGGCGGTTGGATTACCGGCGCCGCTGGGCGAGTGCTGCAACTCCAAAATGGAGTGTGGAAACCGGCCCCACTGGGCTTGCCCGTTGTGCCCTGGCTGCGGGCGGTTGACTTTGTAGACGAGCAGAATGGCTGGATTGTCGGCGGCTATGGCATGATCATCCACACTACCGATGGGGGAAAAACCTGGCGACCGAGCGTCGGCTGAAGATTGAGCCATTGAGTGATTGAGCGATTGAATCATTGGGCTGTTGGTGGCTCAACATTTAAGTCTCTTTTCCTTTTCTCAATGACTCAATGACTCGATGACTCAATGATTCAATTTTGACGGGGAGCATGGCGCAAATGGCAGATGACGCTTTTGATATTACTGGAAAAGTAACGATTGTAACTGGCGGCGGCACGGGTATCGGTGCGGATATTGCCCGTGAGTTTTGTCGCCGTGGCGCGAAGGTCATGATCACGAGCCGCACGATGGATCACCTTGGTCCAGTTGCTGACGGGATACGCCAAGCGGGAGGTGCGGTTGAAACGATGACGTGTGACGTGCGTCAGAACGATCAGGTCGAGGCGGTTATTCAGAAGACCGTCGATGCGTGGGGCCGAATCGATGTGCTGATCAATAACGCCGGCGCGAGCTTTGTCGCGCATGCACATGACATTTCACCGAATGGGTTTGCCGCGATCGTCGCTATTAATTTGAATGGAACGTTTAACTTCTCCCGCGCGGCGGCCAAAATCATGATGGAGAAGAAAACCGGCGGAAATATCATCAACGTTTCGTCAGACTCTGGCGTCTATGGCGCTGCGACTATGAGCCACTACGGCGCCGCGAAAGCTGGAGTCATCAATCTCACGCGTTCCCTTGCCATCGAATGGGCGCGGTATGGTATTCGCGTCAATTGTGTCTCTCCGGGGCCGATTGAGACCCCTGGCGTCAAAGAAGTGTTGTGGCCGACGCCGGAGCTGCAGCAGAAAGCCGTCAATGGTACGGCGCTCAAGCGTTTTGGCACAGGGCTCGAAGTGGCGTGGCCCTGCGTTTTCTTGGCCTCATCAGCTTCGAGTTATATCACTGGCGCGAATCTGCAAGTTGATGGATACGCCATGGCTGCTGGTGATCCTGCCAGCCGATTGAGTTAATAGCCCTGAGTGTAGCAGGAGTAAAAGTATGACAGGTATTGTGTCCTTTGGTTCGTATGTCCCGACGTATCGCTTGCCGCGCGACGTGATTGCGAAGGAATGGGGGACTCCCTCCCTCGGCGGTGAGCGTGCGATTGCGAACTTTGATGAAGACAGCCTGACGATGGCAGTGAATGCCAGTGTAGATGCACTCGGCGGTCGCGACCCTCGTTCGCTCGCAGGCGTCTTTTTTGCGTCGACTACTTCGCCTTATCGTGAAAAGCAGGCCGCCGTCACTGTCGCCACCGTGCTGGAAGCGAGTCCAGAGATTCGCACGATAGACTTCACGGATTCGCTGCGCGCCGGCACCTCCGCGTTGCTCACTGCGCTTGAGCTCGTGCAGCCGGGGAAGACCATTTTGGTGTGCGCCGGAGATTTCCGCATGGGCGAGCCAGATTCGCAGCAGGAGCAGAATTACGGTGACGCCGGCGGAGCCATTTTGGTTGGAACAGAAAATGTCATCGCCGAGACGGTGGGGACCTACAGCGTCAGCCAAGAATTTCTGGGCACCTGGCGCACTGAAGAACAAGATTACCTGCGCTCTTTTCCTGGAGCATTTGAAACTAGGTTCGGCTACAACCGCTTCATTGCCGCCGCCGTGCAAGGCGTGCTGAAAAAATGCAACCTGACGCCCAAAGACATTGCTAATGCGGCGATCGCCGCTCCGGCGCAAAGAACGCTGCAAGCTGCCCTCCGGGGACTAGGCTTAGACGCGAAATCCCAAGTGCAAGACACCTTTTGGAATACCGTGGGTGATGCAGGCACGGCGCAGCCTCTGGTGTTGTTAGCGGCTGTGCTCGAACGTGCAAAACCCGGCGATCTTATTCTTGTGGTGGGCTATGGCGACGGCGGTGACGCCGCAATTTTCCGTGTGACTGAGGCAATAGCCGGATTCAAAGCGGCGCGCAGCCTTTTTTCGCAAATCGAAGTGAAGCGCACGATGTCGTCCTACGGCAAGTATGCACGCTTTCGCAAGTTAATGCGCAAGGACTATACAACGACAGATATGTCTACGCCGGTTGTGCTGCTGCGGGATCAAAAAGAGATTCTTCCTCTCCATGGCGGCAAATGCCCAAAGTGCAGCACTCTCCAGTTTCCCATCCACCGCATTTGTATCGAATGTGGATATCGCGAAGGCTTAGAGGAGGTGAAACTTTCTCGGAGAGGAAAGTTGTTTACCTTTACCCATGATTACTTGACGGAAACTCCTGATCCACCCACAACCCATGCGGTGATTGATCTCGACGGCGGAGGTCGAGTGTACGTACAAATGACTGATTGTGAGTCGGATCGAGTCGAAATTGACATGCCTTTAGAACTGACGTTCCGGAAATATCACGAAGGCTACGGCATCAAGAATTATTTCTGGAAAGCACGACCGGTGAATAAATAAAAGAGCCGCATATAGCTTATGGCTTATGGCATATAGCTTATGGCTTATGGCATATAGCTTATGGCTTATGGCATATAGTTTATAAGCTATCTGCTATAGAGTGAGCGAAGCGAACGGGCCATTAGCCATACGCCAAATTGAAAGGAGGCCTTTCATGAACATTCGGGATAAAGTTGCGGTGATTGGTGCTGGATGTAGCAAGTTTGGAGAAAACTATGACATGAGCGCCGAAGACATGATCGTCAGTGCAGCGTTTGACGCCTATACCGACGCCAAGATCGATCCCAGCCAGATTCAGGCGGCATGGGTTGGAACGCTGAGTTCCGCCAATGCCGGCAACGCCCTGGCTGATCCGCTGAAACTTTTTAACATTCCCATCACACGTGTAGAAAATTATTGCGCTTCCGGCATGGACGCTTTCCGTAATGCTTGCATGGCAGTGGCCTCCGGTATGTACGACATCGTGCTTGCCCTGGGCTTTGAGAAGCTGCGCGACTCAGGCCAACGTGGCTTAGGTACTTTTGGAAATCATCCCGTAGTAGGCTATGGCACAACCGCTCCTTCGCTGTTCGCAATGGCGGCGAACCGATATTTTTCTACGTATGGCATCGACAAGCGTGCACTCGCCAAAGTAGCGATGAAGAACCATCACAACGGCACTATGAGTCCTAAGGCGCATTTTCAGATGGAGGTTACCGAAGAGCAAGTGGTGAATGCCCCGCTGATCTGTAGCCCGCTTGGTCTGTTTGATTGCTGCCCGACGACGGATGGCGCTGCCGCAGTCATTATCTGCAAGGCTGAACTCGCGAAGTCATTCCGTCCTGACCCCGTATTGGTGAAAGGGGTAGGGCTGGCCGTGACTTCCGGTGAACCATATCTAAAACCGGGGTTTGCCTATACTGGTTTCCCTGCCACTGCCCAAGCCGCACAATCCGCCTACGAACAAGCTGGCATGACGGTAAAAGATATTGATCTCGTTGAATGCCACGATTGCTTCACCATCACAGAAATCCTCAACATTGAAGACCTCGGTCTCGCGAAGCGCGGCGAAGGCTGGCGCTACGTGGAAGAAGGGCGTGCTGCTATCGGCGGAGAGATTCCCGTGAATCCTTCCGGTGGTCTCAAGTCCTTTGGTCATCCGATTGGCGCTACAGGCATCCGCATGATCTATGAAGTGTCGCAACATCTGTGGAACAAAGCTGGCGCTCGCCAAGTGAAGGACGCAGAAGTAGGTCTTGCCCACAACCTAGGTGGACCAGGTTCGGTTGGTTGTGTGACGATTCTGGGGAATAGCTAAGACTTTTCGCTTCACAAAGGCTCAGTAAAAAGAGGCAAGGGAGTTCGCTCCCCTTGCCTCTTTTTCTTTCTAGTGATTTGCTGCTGCCGCAAATTACTATTGGTAAATATGACTGGATAAAGGGGCGCTCATGGATTTTGGCTTTAGCGAGGAACAAGAACTTCTTCGGCA
>CAZUFQ010000546.1:0-5268 GCA_964618735.1 uncultured Enterobacteriaceae bacterium | reverse complement strand
AACGGCAACATGGCGGCAACCTCAACGTCGTTTGGAATTCCCAACTTTTGCTTGAGCTCTTCCTCGAAGCAACAATGAATCGTCGTCAGCACCGTCCCAACTCCCAAGGCGCGGCAGGCCAGGATAATGTTCTGCACGGCTGGGTAAATCGATCCATGCACCGTCGCCACGCTAGCGCGCTCATATCCGAGACTCGCAAAGGGTGGATACGTTTTCTTGGCGCACGCCAGTAAAATCGCTGGCGCCTCGTTGAGGTGTTCGGCGAGATGCCCTGCAGATTCCATGAGGCGACGACGCGCCGGCGGCAGGTCGGCTGGCAATGGGCGGCTGCCCTGGAACTTCTGCCATAGGCCCCAGTAACGATCACGGATGAACGACTTGAGTTCTGGCTTACGTACGAGAAGAAACGCCCAGTCCTGGAGATTGCCTCCACTGGGCGCGTGAATACCAGCGTCAATAATTTTTTTCAGGGTCTCTTCGGGAATCGGATCTGGTTTGAGGCGGCGGATTGCCCGAGTAGAGTAGATAATCTCGAAAATTCCTGGCTCAGCCATTGGCGTTCCCTCCTACGGTAATGCAACGCCTTATAGCTGACCGCGCACCTCTCTGCCAGCATCCTTTTGTCAGAAAATCTCACCGACTCGTTCGATGCAGACTGCGTAAGCCGACGGACAACCCAAGTTGCTCCAGGACGTCCATCCCTAAAAGCAGGCGTCCCGACATAGGCCCCACCATCACGTGGAGATCATTCACTTCTTCCTCACCGACTCGCAGCGTTGGAAGTCGTCCAATCCACCCGCGCGACGTTCCAGTGACGCCAGCGAGCAACGCATCTTGTACGTGCTCAATGTCTAATTCCCGCGCGGTTTCCTCATCAAGCACTGTGAGCTGGGCGCCAGTATCCACTAGCATGAGCTTCTCACTGGTGGTGTGCACGCCTTCTAACACGGCGTGCACAAACTTCTGAGAAGGATCATTGTGTAAAATCACCAAGGGGATATTGGCGGCGTCGTACGCGCTCCCGGCGCGGGTGGACACGCGAGAAGGCGCCACGGCGGACCCCGACTCTTGTTGATGCTGCGGCGGAGCCATCGAATTGGAATAGTGCGTCACGCCCTTTTCATCAATCCAACTGTAGATTGTGCTTTGCGCGGCCGCCTGCCGTGCACTCAGATAAAGCAAAAGAAAAAGTCCAATAGCGATTCTCCGCAACGCACCCGCGCCAGGAGAACCGGCAGAAGAGTGAGGAAATCTACGCATGAGCCGCTCTCATCCCATATTTTGTTAAGATTATGTATAGTAATCGGCCATGCGCGGCGTCTCTTAAATGGCGTTCAACGCACTTCGCGCGCCGTTTGTTGTCTTTTCCATGTCGGTTCGCGGGTTTCCAGCCCCAACACTTCAACTACTTCTACAGGCTGCTGCTTACCTTTCACAGGCAACACGGCAGAGCGCCCCAACCGAAACTCTGGCCCGAGGCGTTCTGCCGTTATTTTCGAGACGAGAATAGTCGCTTGCACTTCTTTCGTGAGTCCTTCGATCCGACTCGCGACATTGACTGGGTCGCCTACCACACCATACTCCACGCGGGTGTCAGGACCGATCCGACCGGCCACCACCTCGCCCGTGTGAATGCCCACGCCGACGCGAAGCGGCGGAACCTTATCGACAGCCAAGTGCGCATTCAACCCGTCCAAGCGCCCTACTAAACCAAGCGCCGCCCGCACGGCTCGCGCCGGGGCGTCAGGATACATCACCGGCGCGCCAAAGAGCGCCATCACCCCATCTCCGGTAAACTGCTTTACAATACCTCCCTCTGCTTCGATGGCGGCAACCACCTCGGTAAAGAACAGATTGAGGACGCGCAGCAACTCGGCAGGGTCCATTTTTTCACTCATCGAGGTAAAACCCCGCAGATCTTGAAACAAGATCGTCACTTCACGTCGCTCACCAGCCAACGGCACCCGCCCCCCCAATACTGCTTCCGCCACTTCACGCGAGACAAAGCGTCCGAATGTTTCTTTTATCTGTTCTCGGTCGCGCAGCCCCACCAACATCTGATTAAACCCGTTGTCCAAATCAAGAAATTCATCGGTTGAATGGGGACTCCACTGACCAGATAAATCCCCAGCCTGCACCCGCGCCATTTCTTCCAGCAGCTCTTGCAGCGAACGGTGCATACGCATGGACATGAGCGCCACAATGGCCAGACTCACGAACGCATTGATGCCAATCAACAGGGCAATCCACACGCCGATGGTCGTCACACTGCCCACGCTGATTTTCAAATAGGTTGAGGCTCCCAGCACCAACATGGGCGTCAGACTGACGAAGACAAACAGCCAGGCCAATTGTGTCGCCATCGCCGTACGGATGATGCGCGGCTCCGGCAACTCTTGCCCCCCCAACATGCGCAGCACCTCGGGCAGGTGCGCCGCCAACTGAGGCTGGAGAACACGCAAGCGGATATAAGGATCAAGTCGTAAGAGAAGGGGACGCACGCTCCGATCAATAAAAAAATATTCGAGGATGGCGTGCGGCGCCGCCGTAATAGGCCAAAAGCACCACAACACTACGAACTGCCACCACGCCATGTTGAGCCCAGCGAGTCGATTCGCGACCCAGCATAGTAATGAGATCGGCAATAACACTGCCGGGGCGTGCACGATAAGTACTCGCAACAGCGTCAGCGTCGGTAAATTCAGCGTTTGCACCCAAGCACGATAGGCAAAGGCGGCGTCTAATGAGCGACCGGTCTCAAGGGCGTCAAGCTGATCGAGAGCAGGCGAAATCGGACGGACGTAGCAGCTGATCAGCCAGCGGTCGGCCCCATACATCACGAGTGTCGCCGGCAAGCCGAAGAACAGAAAGATCCAGCTTTGTTGCATCGTCAAATCTAAGCCAAACACAAAGAGAAAGAACGCCTCAACGCTCGCCGCGATCGCGGCAAAGCGATAGATGAGGACCGCCTTTCGTTCAAGAGTGGCTTCCGCCATCAGTGTTTCTCCCTACTTTCCCCAGCACCGGCTGCACAGAATATAGACTCCCCGGCCTGTCACAATTCGTGAGAATCAGGAAAGGACAGTAATGGCGATCTCTCCTATGCCGGCAAGACTTCTCTCAAAAACGGTCGTACAACTTTGGCTAACCCATCAGGATTATCGAGCATGACATGATGATTGGTGTCGGGCACTTCGGTCCAGCGGCCATTGGGCAAGTTACTGACCAAGCGTTCTATTTTTTCAAGAGACAACACGGGGGTATTCTGCGCACGGACAATAAGCGTAGGACACGTAATCTGCGAGAGCAAAGGACGACCATCAACCGGATCGCGAAAGAGCGTGCGGCGATCGAACTTCGCTGTCCACTTCCCGTCGGGCAATTCACGAAAAGCAAACGAAGCAAGAGAACGGAGCTTTGCGGCTGAAATGAAGGTCTCACGCGGCAAGAGTTGAAATCGGCTAATCGCCTCTGCAAATGAGTCAAACACTTTGGCCGGTTTCTCTCCGAGCGTGCGCAGAAATTCGACCGCCCTTTCCGGATATGCAGCGTCAGTGTCTACCAGAATGAGCGCTCCCAGATCCTGCGCATGTTGAGTTGCATAAATAATCGAATTGTGGCCGCCCATCGAGTGGCCCATTAACACAGGCTTATGCAACCCCATAGTCTGAATAAAAGCATGAAGGTCTTCGAGATAGTGGCGCGTCCCGTAGGCAGGAGGTTCAGCGTGCTGGCTATCACCGTGGCCTCGTTGATCGAGCGCAAGGACGTGAAAATCCTCCGCAAAGGCTGGAGCAACCAAATCCCACCAGTGCGCATACGCAGAGCCGCCATGCAGCATAAGAAACGGCGGTTTCCCCTCGGCCCCCCAGTCGAGATAATGAAGCCGCAAGCTATTAACAGTGACAAACCGATCCTGATATTGCGTCACTTTGTACTCCTCCTCAATTATTCTCTACAATTACAAATACCGTTGCGTTCACCGCACGAAGATATCCCGATACCGCCAAAGCAACCAGGCGCTCAACAGTTCGAGCGGGAAGCTAACACCCAAGAATATCCATTCACCATACCGTACTGGATCAGGATACGGCTGGCCGGTTAAATATCCCAGGGGATACAAAAACATATAGATCCACTCGGATAACGGAATGTAGAGCAGATACGTGAATAAGACATACCATCCCCAGCGTTTCAGTCCGATCAAGCCATACGCGCCGACAGCATAGAGCAAGAGATGAGGAAACGTCGCGTACCAAGCGGCGTCCCCGACGAAGCGATACCCAAACCACACGCGCTGGAGGCTGGTGTAGCGCACCATAAGAAAGCCCCAGGCCACTTCGCCGCGCCCGTAAGGGTCCAGCAACGCGTTCACATCTTTCACCGCGCCAAGGAACGCGATAAAAGCCAGCACGCCAGCGACTACGCCAGCGCGATAGACGCGGAGATTTACTTGTTGCTCAGGGACAAAAGTCTCGTCCATAGATTCCTCAACGGCGCTGCTATCTGAGCGCTACATGCAGACGGCTGCTTATCTTATTGACATAGCCCGCGCAAGCGGTTAGGGCCTGAACAAGGCTCGCCTTTGGAGGGTGCAATGGACTTTGGCGTGTGTGTTTTGGCAAAACCGCAAACGTGCGCACAACAAGCGAAACTCGCTGAAGCGCACGGCTTCTCCCATGTTTGGGTCAGCGATACACAAATGATGGCGGGAGACCCCTATGTATGTTTAGCGCTCATCGCCCAACACACGAACCGCATCAAACTCGGCACTGGAGTGTCTGTCGTAGGGACGCGGATTCCGCCCGTCACCGCCAACTCCATTGCTACCCTTAACCAGCTCGCGCCGGGCCGCATCATCCTTGGCATTGGCGCAGGCAATAGCGCCTGGCGCGCGATGGGCATGCCGCCCCGGTCTCTCCGAGAACTCCGTGAACATATTCGGGTCATTCGCGGGCTCCTGCGAGGCCAGGAGGTCGAATATCAACATGAAGACAAGCGGCGTACAGTACGGTTCTTTCACCAAGAGCACGGCTTCATGAACACACACGACGCTGTGGCTATTCACGTCGCTGCGAATGCGCCTAAAGCCATGGAGCTTGCCGGTGAAATTGGCGACGGCTTCATCACCTCGCGCACGAATTCGCTGGCGGGCTGGCAAGGGGCCTGGAGTCGCGGACGTCAGGGCCCTGTGCGAGCAGGAAAAGACCCGGGGACGCTCCAACACACCTTACTCACAAACGCCTGTTTTCTTGCCCCAACAGAAGA
>CAZUFQ010000545.1:0-5289 GCA_964618735.1 uncultured Enterobacteriaceae bacterium | reverse complement strand
GCGTTTGGGTTGGGCTGGATGACGGGATATGGCGACAGTCGCACTGGATCCCGGCCTACTGTAATCCCCTGGGGCGAAGGGTCTGGCAAGGGGCGTGGCCGGTCCGGCAGAACTGCGGGCGATGGTTGATCTCCTCCGGGAGGCACCGATCAAGTGGTTCCCCCACATTCAACCTCTGCTCAGTCGCCTGGATCGCCTGGAAGTTTTACTCGGAACTGTACAGAGCGCCAAAATTCGAGCACAGACGCGAAGCCTCGCCGGCCCAGTATTACTGCAGCCCACTGCGCTCACCAAAGCAACCCGCTTAGCACAGGCTGTGACTAGTGTGTTTACCGCCCAGTATCAGATGGTGACGCAGTATCGGACGCAGCTTGCACAACTCGATCTTGGGCTGTTTGCAGGAAAGAGCTGGGCACAGGCGCAAGCGCAGGCGCAAGAGACGCTGTCCGTCGGTGACGTGATTGATGCTGGACACGGCCGTAATGACCTTGCCCAGCTTGCGGCGCAGGAACTTGCCGATATCGCCGAGGTCGCGAGTTGCCTGTACACCCATTTCGGCGATGTGCTGCCGGTTTTACGCCTGGAGTGGGCCGAGCGTTTGAGTCAGTACGACGCTCCAGTTAACCTACGCAACCTTGCTAGCCTGCCGCGTTGGGGTGAGATTTCGTATCTTGAGCGCCGGGCGATGCAAACACTGGTAGATTGGTTATTTCAACAAATCGATCCGCGCCAGCCCGAAGTGGTTGGATTGATGAACGACCTCGTGCGCATGAGCATACTGCTCGCCAGCCATGCGCCGGTGAACCAGATCATCACCGGTCACTTACCCCAGCCGACGAACGTTGAACCAGGGAAGCGGGTCGAAGTGGCCATCGACCCTGAGCGAGTGCGTGTCGGCATGCACGTCCTCATGTATGCAGGCAGTGAAGTTGTCGCGCGCGCAGTCGTTGAAGATCTGTCCGCAGACAAAGCTGCGGCCCGTATCGTACAGACTACGAGAGCGAATGTGCAACTGGAGAAAGACGCCCGTGTCCGTTTCACCGAACCCGACGCCCTTGATCGTACACCCCTGCAATTCGGGATGAGGAAGCGCTAGGCCGGCTGAACGTCTAGAGTCTTTTATGTTGACCAATGAACAAGCACGCCGGGTGCGACAGGTTCGCCTAACCGCCTGTGAGGAAGGACTGATCCGCCGTGGCGCTATTTTGTTAGAAGACGCCCTACGAACTGCCTCTGCCCCCACGGGTGAGCAGGGAAAGCTGCTGATTGTGCGCTCCCTGTCAGTTGGGTCTATTCACCCACAACAAAGCTCGGCGTCCCTCGCCCTAACTATCGAACAACGGCTCCATCAGCTCCGGTTATTGGCGGTACACGCGGAAGAACCTGCAGCACGCACCGCGCCGGCGGTGTATTTTCACGACATGGTTGAACCATATGTAAGATTAGTGATTCGTATCGCCGCTCAGCAAAACACAGATGAGTGGTTTTGGCCGCTGGCCACACCGGCCTGGCGGCCCGGAATGTCGCGCGACGAGGCGCTGCGCATGCTGCTCACCGCCGTGCTGAACACTCAGGCCGGCGTTGCGGCAGTGGCAATCCTGGTACGCAGGTTAGTCGAGCGAGGCATAGCCCAGCCGTTATTGGCCGCCCTGCGCTGGCAGGAGGGCTCATTCCTTCTGCGTGCGTGCGGCTGGTCAAAGCCAAGTTTGCCGATAACCTTTGTCGAGCCGCTGCCATCAACAGACGTCATACCTCCATCGCTGCGAGACATCGTGGAATCTGGCGTACGGCTGTGGGGCACCGATGATGAGCGCTCGCTATGGTTTGCCACCGTCAGTTTGCTGGCTGAGCACCCAAGCCGACTCCTCGATCCACACCTGACACAATGGGCGCAGCGACTGATCAGGCGTCTTTCCTCTCAACAAATTTCCTCCCAGGTAGGGGCTCCTTCTAGAGACGAGGCGCAGCCTGGTATAAGCCCGGCGGTAAGCGCTCGGACCGCCACAGTGCAACGTGAGGCAATAGGGCAGCATGTTATGCCACAGCAAGAGCAACGACCGCCTCATTACCACAAGCCTGCTTATGAAAAAGGCTCCCAACCACAGCAGGAGATCCTCTCGCCTGAACTGAGCGCAATTTCTGATGAAGTAGTGACTAGTGACAAGGATAAGCTGTTGTGGCCGCAATTTTCCCAGCGCACGCAGTATGGCGGCTTCTTCTTCCTTCTGCCTGTGCTCTCTCGCCTTGGTATTGAGGCGTGGCTACGTACGCATCCACAACTGCTGGAAGCGCAATTCGTTGGTCACTTGCTGACCTGCATTGCCCAACGTTTGCTTGTCCCTACGTCTGATCCGTTGTGGATGGCTTTTCCCGGCGTCAGCGGTGAAGGACCTGACGAATGTACACCCTTTATTGTGCCCGAGGTCTGGCGGCACGGAATCTGTGCGCAAGGTCCCTGGCGCGTTCGCCGTGTACATAGAGAACTGCGCACCCGCCTCTTAGTGGATGGTAGCGGACGGCTCCCACTCGCCGTGTGGCAGGGGAAAGCTACCGAGGAGGTGCGGAAGTTCATTGCTGACCAGACCTTACTTCGACAATTTGTTCCTACGGAGTTGTCGAGTTTCCAGACGGCGCTGCGTGCCTGGCTCACGGCGGTACGTCGCTGGTGTCGCCGCTACGCGCAACTCGGGCTTCGCTCGCTCATTTGTCGGTCGGGTCGCGTCGTGGTCACGCCGACGCACGTCGACGTGATTTTTGACCACCAGCAAGCGGATATCCGCATCCGGAAAGCCGGGCTCGACCTCAATCCCGGCTGGATACCGTGGCTCGGCCGGGTCGTGCAATTTCATTATCTCTACGGAGAACAGCAACATGGAGCATAATGGGATTACTCTCCAGACGTCCGCCGCTCCAGCGAATGGTAGTGAGCAACGGTATGCGCGGCAGAACCTGCAACCGCCGGTGATGACATTACGCACCTATGCGTTGGCCGCCGTCGCGGCGCTCGCGTACGATCCGAGCAAACCTTGTCCTGACGGAGGAGAAGCGCAGTTTCTTTTTTCTCATCTTGCGGCAGTGACCAAAGATTCGGCTTCGTGGGCGTCAACCTTACCAGCGTATCTGCGACAACCGGATACGAGTGACGCCTCACTCTTTTCTCTCTCTCTTGAACTTGGCCTGCATATTGTTGAGCTCTTAGTCGTCGCTCTGGCGACGGCGGTGGAAGACGATGCCGTCAGTGGTCGTGCCATAGCATACCTACAGGCTCCTATTGGCGGTTCGCGGCCAACACTGGGATTGCTCACCGCCGCCTTCGCGCCGGTAGTGGAAACTGAACGCTCAGCGCTTGATATTCTGCTCACTGGCGCGGCTTTTCAGAGCGGACTGCTTACGTTGAGTGGCGAAGGCGCACCGCTACCGGAACAAGCAGTGAAAGTTCCGTTGGCGCTCTGCCTTGCATTACGTGGACGTGACAGCATCTGGCCGGGAACTACTTTTGGTCTTGGTGATGTGCCTGAAGTGGCGCTCCCCCCATCCCTCCACTCGGTGGCTCAACGCTACGCTGAGGGCCTCCGGTCTTCATCTCAACTTGTTCTGGTTCTGCGCAGCAGTTCAATTGCCGAGGGGCGTTCTGTGGCGCGCGCCATTGCAGAAACATTGCAGTGCCGCCCTTTGTTTATCGAAACTGAAAAAACGGGGAGCCTAGTCCCCTGGTTGTTTCTCCGCCGTCTCCTCCCGGTCTTCTGCTTTGAACTAGCCCCGGGTGAACGAAAGACTGTGCCCTCGCTACCGTCCTATCGCGGGCCGGTGCTCGTATTATGTGGTCCCGACGGCAGCGTTGAAACTTTAGGAGGAGTCGCGCCGAGCTGGTCGCTGCCAGTTCCGTCCGAAGAAGAACGCGAACAGCTGTGGCGGTACGCGCTGGACGATGCTGAGCTTGCAGCGGACCTTGCGCGGCATCACCGCCATGGCAGCGGCCGTATTGCGCTGTTGGGGCGACTGGCCCGCTACCAGTGCAGCTTGAAGGGGCGTGAGCGTCCGACGAAAAATGATGTCGTAGCTGCTTCCTGGAATGGCGAAGGGGCAGGGCTTGACGCATTAGCGCAGCCGCTCAAGGAGGTAATTCCTGACGACGCCTTGGTGGTTACTCCGGCATTGCGCCGCGAGCTGGATATTCTCGTACTCCGCTGCCGTACCCGGGACCGCCTCGTACACGGGTTAGGCGTTTCCGCGCAGGCACGCTATCATCCCGGCGTGCGGGCGCTGTTCGTCGGGCCGTCAGGAACGGGCAAAACACTAGCGGCGGGTTGGCTGGCGACTAAGCTCGGACTTCCGCTATACCGCGTGGATCTGGCGTCGGTAACCAGTAAATACATAGGCGAGACCGAAAAAAACCTTGCGCAGCTTTTGGCCCGGGCAGAGCAGGCGGAGGTAATCTTACTATTTGACGAAGCCGATTCGCTGTTCGGCAAACGCACCGACGTAAAAGAAGCGAACGACCGCTTTGCAAATGCGCAAACTAACTATCTGTTGCAACGGCTTGAAACGTTCGATGGCGTCACCTTACTGACGAGCAACAGCCGCACTCGCTTCGACGCAGCATTCACCCGTCGTCTTGACATGATCATTGAATTCCCCCTACCGGGCCCCGAGGAGCGGCGAGCGTTATGGGGTGCGCACTTGGGGACGACGCACCAATTTTCGCCGAAAGAATTAAACCAGCTGGCGACGGTCGCAGATATTGGCGGCGGTCATATTCGTAATGCAGTATTGACTGCGGCGGTGCTGGCGCAGGAGAAACGCCAGCTCATTGATTTTGCCGACGTCATCCACGGGCTCAACGGCGAGTACAAGAAACTGGGACGGCAACTGCCTATCGAGTTTATAAGGCTTATTCGGGACGCTGGGTGACAGTGTAGAAGGACGATGCAGTGGAGACGGCGTTCGCAACCAAATCAGAAGAGAAGAAAAAGAGCCGCACGAGTGCAGACTCCTCGGAGAGTGCAGGAATTTCTCTCGGAACGGCGGTGACTGGAGCGACGCAAGGAATGCCGCTGTTCTTGCAACGGGCTCCTCTTTCTTTAACGTGGCCGAGCGTAATAATCCAACGAGAAAGAGAGGAAGAAGCGAAGGACGAAGATCTTCAGGAAAAAGCTGCAATACAGACCAAACTCACCATCGGCCAACCCGGCGATATCTACGAACAAGAGGCGGATCGTGTCGCTAACACAGCGATACGTATGCCAGTCTCAACAGGAGGGGAGTAGCCTTCATCTCCGTCCGGGACCG
>CAZUFQ010000544.1:0-5300 GCA_964618735.1 uncultured Enterobacteriaceae bacterium | reverse complement strand
AATGTCGTTGTGTTCGACACGCCAACGCATTTCTATGGGAATAGGAGGACAACGGTCGATGTCACCGTAACTCCGGTCAGTTTCGCTTTGACGCCGGTCAGCTTTGGCGACAAGGAAACAGGCGGTGCAGAAAACGACGACCCCTATAATATTCGATTTACCTCTCCGACTCTCCCGAACCAATTGCTCTCAGTTGGCGCTATCCCGGACCCGAAGTCCGGTAAAACAACCATGCAATATTTCACCAATTACGGTGGTGGAATATATGACTCATTCAACGACGAGATCGTAGCCTCCGCATGCGGAACACAATCGAAGGCTCTAAAAATCTATGAATACTTTCCCTACCTCGACGAAGCTCACATCTTCAATTTCGATATGGGGGAATCTCGGGTTGACGATGCAACTTTCGTCAAATCTTCTGACCTTACGGCAGAGCAGATTCAAACGTTTCTTGAAAACGTCACCTCGGGTCCTGACCCTTCTTTCCTCGCCGCCTTTTATTTCGTTAAAACAGATCCAAACGGAGCAAATACTGGTTTTTTCGACGCCAATGGCGACGGCGAGTATCACGCCAAAGACGATGAGCCCTATTGCTCAAATGGAAGCACGACCTGTGTGGCAGAGGGCACCAAAGGCACTCCCGATATGCTTGCCTCGCATCAGATCGCTGAAGTAGCAACGGACAAAGACATTGACATAAACCCAAAGGTAATATTGACAACCTTACAGAAAGAATCCGGCATCCTCACTAGCACTACTCTGCCATCTAAACCCAAACGTCCATCTTACGTTATTTTAAATGCTGCAATGGGAACCAAGGTATCATGCACTATTGGCGATAAACGAATATCACTCCCCAGTTTCCTAGAGCAAATAAAGTGTGGCGCAGCCACACTTAGTGACCTGTTTGATGATAATAAGTTTGATGATGATAATAAGGAGGCCAAATATCCATTCTTTTTTCCCGCCAACAAAACTGAGATCAAAAACTACAATTCCCCTCCCTGCGACGAAAATAATCCCATTTACCCCTGTACCGACGTCGTGCAAAGCATTCAATATTCCTGGGAACCGAAAACTTTTGACCCCGAAACAAAGAAGAGTTTGTCTTGTAATCGACGCCGGCACAATAACTGCGCCATTGTGGGGTTTTGGATGAAGAATGCTGCCACTCGTACACAATATAACTATACACCCTTTGTACAGACTACAGCCGCAGAGACTAGGGGTGGTGTCTACAGTTTTGAATATTGGTGGCTTCGATTTAATAACAATGGCTGGTATCAACCATGAGCCAATGAAGGAAATGATGTTAACAAGAAAGAAAATAAGCGGTTGGAGATTGGTGATTGTTACCAGTGTTGCGTGCCTAACCGTTCTCGTCGTAGCTGTAAATTCTTCGGCTCGAACCAAGCCTGTGACAGGCGATACTCCCATCATGGCAATACCAAGGAACGCCGTTTTTAGTCCGGATCATACGCTAGCTGCGCATTTAGGCCCACGGGGATTTGCAGACGGATTATATATCTTAAATCTTGTCACCAGAGAAGACAAACTCATCTTAAAGGATGCGAACGGGCTGAACATATTTAGTAATCTTACGTTTTCACCAGATGGAAGTCACTTAATGTTCCTAGCGAGCGGGCCAACCGCGTATTATCCGGGTAATGTTTTTACCGTACGGCTTGACGGTTCGGAGTTAATACAATTGACAGACTCTACAACTCAGAAAGAGCTCATGGAAACTGATGAAGAAACTAATGATTATGACGTAGAGTCAGCCTCTCTCTCTCCTGACGGTAAGAGAATTATGATTGAACTCGTCTATGGTAAATTCCTTACAATTGCTGTCGGAGTTATATCGGCAAACATTGTTAAGCAAAATCCCAAGCCGCTTGCCGATGGTGAGCCGCTTTTCTGGAATAAAGACGGTAGCGGAATTTACTATCGCAGCAACGATGAAACGTTGCATTACCTAGCATTACAAGCCCCTATAAGAAGCATACCCTTAATGGGACGAGAGAATGACCGGATTGTCGGAAGGATTCCGGGAACAGACACTGTATTTGTTGTAAAGAATGACCGTAATGTTAATGGCGTCAATTGTCGCGCGAATTGCGTCCTAACCGTTGAGAGTCTCGACGGAGCGCCAGTAAACCCAGAATTGACCAAATACGCTGCAAGCATTCCAGTAACAGACTCGGAGGGACGTACTCTGAGTACCATTGAAACAAGTGACCTAACTCATTTCTCAATCAAATATGAAGGAGGGATGGAGCAGGAAAAACGAGGGATTCCCCAACAGCATACGGAAACAATGATTTTTCCGTCAAGGCCGTCTCAAATAACTCCAAAGCCATCGCGTTAAACTTCAGGCCTTCTGCCCGTCGGCCCTAGAAGAACTACCCGTATTTCTACATTTTGTGTCAGGTACTGTGTGGCTCCGGACGTAGAAAGCCCTTTATGGTGAAAATCTTAAGGTCGTTCAAAAGTCCTCGGCCATCTGCTTCGCAGAGCACACGCACAAACGGAAGGTTTGGATCCTTATCCGAACGGAGTTAAAATTCCTCCTCGTCGTCGGAAAGCGGTTGCGCGGTCTTGGGCCTAACCGGTGCCGGAGGTGGATCGTCCGGCTTCACGCCCAGCGGCAACAAGTAGACATGCCCGCTAAACCCGCCTATAGGCAAGCGGTTGAGATAGACATGGTGGCCGTTGCTGCTGTCGCTCTCGATGCGGGCAATGCCGATTTCCAGCCAGCGCCCAGTGCGGCGACCTTCCCGCCGTAAAGCATAGGCAATGTGCGTACATGGTTTCTGTTCGGTCATAGCGGCCTCGCTCTAGCACGATTAGAGATGTGGTGAAAGAAAATGCGTCGCCGGGTCGGATACATCGTCTTGCTGACACAGCTCGTCCTGCGCAAGCGCAGCGTTGGCGTCCCAGAGCTGAAGCCAAGTCAACGTCTCCTCCAGGAAATGTGCGACGTGGGGAAACGCCTCCAGGCGGCGCAGCACGCGCGCCGCCATGCGAAATCCCTTCTCCGTGTCACCACGTCGGCGGCGCCGCCGCGGCGCGGGCGCAGGCGCGGGGTGCGTCAAGAGTTTTCCCAGGGCGCGAAACTGCCGCCCAACTTCATCTCGGTTCTGCCCGCTTCCTCCGGTCCCCCGCGCCGTTCCGGCAGTGGCGCGGGTCTCATCGTTCGCGGGTACGCCCTGGATCGTTCTGCCGTGTTCGGTCGGCTTCCGGTTCATCAGGTCGATCAAAGCGCGTCCCAAACCGGCTGAAATCTTCTTGATCCCGCGTTTGGCGCTGCCGGTCAGCCTCGGTGACGCGCCGCCGGTCGTCTTCACGCTGCCGGCGTGTTTCCAATTCATCGGGCCGGTCGAATACGCCGCCGAAGCGGCTATAGTCCTCTTGCAACCGGTTCTGACGCTGTTGGATGGCCTCGGCCTGCCGTACATCGCGCGCCACCGCCCGTTCTTTCTCAGCAGCAGCCATGGTGCCGGCGCCAATATCGCGTTCTTTGATCTCGCCCTGCTCGTGCGCAGAAGGTGACCCAACCCACCGATCAAAGGCACCGGCCAGCCGCTGGGTGCCTGTTTCCAGCGCGGCACCAAGGATCCGCCCGGCCACGGCGGCGGTGGCTCTCACTACCTCACTCGCGGTCATCAGCGCGCCGTGGAATCGGCCTCCTGTTCGTGCGTCTACAGCGCGCTGGGGTTCTGGATCCGGTGACCCTGCAACCGACATAGAGACCGTCATGTCATCAGCACGCGGTTCCACCGCAGGAGCAAGCGGCGGCACAAGAACCGGGGCGATCTCTAAGGCAGGAGGCGGGCGCATGCCGTCGGCTGCCGGGGCATTGTCCTGAGAGGGCTGGGAAGATGGGCTGTCCGCTGAGCGGATGACGTCCTGCGTGATCTCGTGCGCGGCGCGGGCGTCAGCCGACATCGCACGCTGTGCTGCATGCTGCCGTTGCTGCTCTTGGGCGTCGGCCAGGGTCGGCAAGGCGGTGCGGTCGAGGTCGGACAGTTTGGAGCGGATGGCAGCAGCGCGCGCGCTGACGGTCTTGGTATTCAGCGCCAGATAATCCCCGCTGCAGTCCACGACCAAAAACCCGTCGCGCCGGTCGGCCTTCGCTAACACATACCCCTGTTCCTGCAGCGCCGTCTGCAGTGTCGCGCCGTTATCGCTGCGCTCGTAGGCCTCGCGCACGAACTGGCGGAAGTCGCGCGGATCCGGCCCCTGGCTCTGTTTTGCTTGCTCAAACTGCCATTTCTCAAAGCCGCGCTCCGGGCGCTCCTGACCGTTCCGTTCGACATGCACCCCTTGCACACGGGCATGCGCAAATTCCTTCTCCAGCTGTCGCGCGGCCTGTTCATGTTTGCGGTAATTGTGGCTGTCGGACAGCGCCCGGTTATGCTCCAGGTCAATCCGGCTCCAGACGATATGAACGTGTTCCCGGCCATGCTTCACATGCTGCACCACGACGCGCGGCTGGCCGGTAAAGCCTAGTTTCTCTTCCAGCACGTCCACAGCGTGTAATTGCTGCTCGCGCGTCAACTGCTCGTTCGCTCGCCAGTCGATATGCGCGTGATAGAGCGGCTTAGTGCATTTGGTGAGAATGGCCTGCTCTTCCATCTCCTTGAGCGCGCTCGGCAGCGTATCGAAAAAGCAATGACGGAATTCCAGGATCGCTACCCGCTCATTCTCCGGTTTGCGCAAGTGACTGGCTAAAGCGTAGCCGTTGCTGCGAGAGCCGCCTTCGATGATCATAGCAGCGGTTTCCATCCCAGCGCAGCCCGCATCTCGTTGGTGAGGGCTCGCAGATCTTTCACCAGGGCGACCACATCCTGATCGAGCACGGGCTCGTTGAAGTTTGCGGCGCGGCTGAGTTGATAGACATTGCCGCCGATGCGGCTGGTCTTCACAAGCAGTTCCTCCAGGGCAGCACGTTCAATGGGAGGCCGGCGCATCGCCCGTGGGCCAGGTGTCCCCAGCGCTGACTGCCGCAGATACGCGCCGACGCTTAACCCGGCATCGCTGGCGCGGGCTTCCAATTGGGTGCGCTCCTCCGCCGACAGCCGCACGCTGACCATGTGGCAGTCCGGGCGTCCACCCAGCTTGCCGCGCTGCGGCGGCTTCCGCTTAGGCGGTGTCGTCATACGGCGCCGCCTCGAAGGTGCGGAAACGTGTGGTTTCCGCGGCGGCCAGCCCTGGCCGCTGGGGGTATGCAACAGGGGGCCTGTGGCCCCCTTTGCCAAGCGTGTGGTGGTATCACCACACATGGCTTGTACTCC
>CAZUFQ010000543.1:0-5306 GCA_964618735.1 uncultured Enterobacteriaceae bacterium | reverse complement strand
TAGTACGCATCACGCCGAATCGGGTAGTGCACGATGACGGGCGTGCCTCCGGGGCCCAAGCGAATCCTTCTCTTCCGCGCCGATGACGCCATGGCCATGACGGGTGGGGCGCCGAACGAGTAGCCGGAGTAATGATGCTCGCCAAACCACATCGAATCAAACCCAAGCTCTTCTTCAAGCTGCACCTGCTCCAAGATCAAATTATAGTATTGTGCTGCGGTCCCGTGCACGTCGGGATAATAGTCCGTGTTGTAGAGAATACCGAATTTCATTGCTCCCTCCTTCCCCATAGTAGAGTCGAGAAAGAGAGGGAGATAAAGAGGGGGTAGGGTGGTCTCCCTTTTCTCTATCTCCTTACATGGTCAGGCGCTTTCCAAAAACGCCCGCAGACGCTCCGCCAGCTCTTGCGGCTTCTCTTCGGGAATGAAATGCCCGCAGTCTGGCACTGCTCCACCTTCGGCGCGGAGCGCAACTTGCCGTAATGACTGTACGACCGACTCGCCGCGCCCGCGCGACCCGCCGCCGCCCAATCCCAACGTTGGCATGGGCAATTTGAACCCTGTCGATAAAGTTGCGTGATTATCGGCGATATCCTGGGGCAAGGCGCGATACATATTGAACCCTGCTCGCATCGCGCCGGCTTGCGCGTACGCGCGCACATATTCACTAATAGCGGCATCACCGAACACTCCCGCCTGATCAGAGCCCCAGTTAAAAAACTATTCCAGATACAGACGTTCCCGACCGTAGGTGAGCGCCTCAGGCAGATCCGGCACTAGATGAAACAGATGGTGCCAGCGCGGCAGTTGTCCGGCAGGGACAAGTGCACTCAGACTACCGGTCTCAATGCCAATAACCGGCACATCGAGCAGGACCAAGTGTGTCACCGCTTCCGGGTGATCCGCAGCGAAGCGAAACGCCGCCACGGAACCCATATCATGCCCTACGACAGCGAAAAGCTCATGTCCAAGATGATCCTGCATCAACTGCCAGAGATCACCCACCACTGTCTTCTTATCGTATCCGGTTAAAGGGCGAGAAGAGTCTCCCAACCCGCGCAGATCCGGGGCGATGAGCTGATATCGATCCGCTAACAAAGGCATAAGGAACCGCCACTCGTACCACGTCTGCGGCCAGCCGTGCAAGAGAATGACCGAGGTCCCTTGCCCCAACGTAACGTAGTGTAAGCGTACGTCTTTCAGGTTGGCGTAATGATGTATGAATTCAGACATTGCACGTGTCCTTTGCATATGAGGATTTCTCTTTTATTGGACGTGAAATGTAATACGTAAATGGAAGAGAGAGAAGTACATCAGTCTTCTCTGGTTGTTGATAGGACGCTTGATTCCTGTTCCATGACATATCGTCTCTTTCCTTGTCAAGGCTGTCGAGGGGACCTCTGTCGTTTTGCAAGCTCGCTACGATAAGCAGCGTACGCCGCCACTAGATTTCTGATTGAGGGTCGCCTAGCGTGGCGACTGAAAGGACACACCATGACCGAGCAGTATCGCATCTTTGGCGCTGAACTCTCACCCTACTCGGTGAAGGTTCGTTCGTATTTCCGCTATAAAGGTATCCCCCACCAATGGATCATTCGCAGTGCTGCAGTGCAGGAGGAATATAATAAATACGCGAAGATCCCGATCATTCCACTTGTTGTGACCCCAGAGGATAAGGGGATTCAGGACTCGACCCCGATTATCGAGCACCTCGAATCCCTGTACCCGGAGCCCTCCATCTATCCTTCCGATCCTGTCACTCGCTTCATTTCCGCTTTAGTGGAAGAATTCGGCGATGAATGGGGCAATAAATGGATGTTTCATTATCGTTGGGCGCGTGAGGTGGATCAGCTCAGTTCAGCTGGACGCATTGCTCGAATGATGATGCCTATGGCGGACGAGACACAGCATGCTCACATGCGAGCCCAGGTGCGGGAACGCATGGTCAAGCGAGTGTGGTTTGTCGGTTCGAACGAGCAGACTGCGCCGCAAATCGAGGAGTCCTTTTGCGAGGCGGTTGTCCAGCTCGAAGCGCATTTGAGCGACCGTCCCTACCTCTTTGGCGCACGTCCTTCGTTTGGCGATTTGGGGTTATGGGGACAACTCTATAACGCGTGGACCGATCCTACTCCTGGCGCTTTTCTTGAGGGGCGGACACCACAGGTGCTGGCCTGGATTCACCGCATGTTATGGCCGCGCGCAGAAGGTGACTTTGAGCCATGGTCGAGTCTTGAGCCAACCCTTCTGCCATTTCTTGAGCGGCAGATCGGAGCCCGCTTTCTCCCGTGGACGCTAGCCAATGCTAAGGCGATCGCCGAGGGGAATGAGGAGTTCCGCGTCAAATTGAATGGCCAAACCTGGACCCAACAGCCCCAGAAGTATCATGCCAAGTCACTCCAAGTGCTGCGTGAGAAGTATCAAGCGGTCACTGACAAAAGCGCGCTGGATCCGATTTTAGCACGAGCTGGGTGTCTAGCCGGCATGGAGGGGTGAAGTTGTGGATCTTGTCACAAATGTGTTGATACAAGGCTTGAGCCTCTATCTCCTGAGAATGGACAAAGTAGATGAGTAGTCCACGAGCGAGTGCTCGGGTGAAGGGAATATGTAATGAAGGCGGCGCACGGTAGGGATGGTATCGAGGAGTCTTGATTGTTGACTTCTTGCCGCATCAGGCATAGAGGTCTCTCGGCAGTGCATGAAGAATGTTGACAATCAGGTTTGTATTTTATCCGAAACCCAGCTCAATATCACATTAAACAAGACCAAGAGAGGGGAACTTACTATGAAGCTCGCGTTGTATCTCCCTAATCTCCGCGACAAGATCACCGTCAGCGAAATCGTTGACCTGACCCGGGAAGCGGAGGGGCTCGAATTCGATTCGGTGTGGTCGCTGGACCGCATCGTAGTGCCCGAAGCCTCGGACCGCCAGGAACTTGCGAAGCCCTTTGGCTTCATGGCGGAATTTCCAAAGGCGCTTCCCGTCAGCGCACGTGGGGAGTTTCTAAATGGCTTGCCGCTCATTCCCTATCTGGCGGCAATTACGAAGCGAGTGCGGTTAGGTGTCAGCATCATTGTCACGCCCTATCGCGCCCCCGGCGTGCTGGCCTCAGAAATCGCCACCTGGGATCACCTCACGGGCGGACGTATCAACGTGGGCGTGGGTTCAGGCTGGATGCCGGAGGAGTTCGCCGCAGCCAGCGCCGCTCACATCTACAAGAAACGCAACAAGCATGTGGTCGAAACGATCGAGGTGATGCAGGGGGTCTGGACCAACGAGTTGTTCGAGTACCACGGGGAATTCGCCGACTTTCCAAAATGTGGCTTCGGCGTAAAACCGGTCCAGAAGCCACGGCCGCCGATGTTTATCGGGGGCTTAGGCAACCCCGCGCTCGCAGCGGCGCGGGTCGCCAAGTACGGCCTCGAAGGTTGGATCGGGATCATGGACACGCCGGACGTGATCAGCACCTGGCGCACAGCCATTAAGGACGAGCTCGCAAAGCTGGGGAGCAAGCAGTCCATCGACGCGCTCGAAATCACGAGCATGCTGCCGTTTGAGATCACGCGCGACAAAACTGATCAGACGCCGCGGGGCAAGCTCACACCGACGCTGGTTGGCACAGCCGAACAGATCACGGACAATCTCAAGCGGTATCGGGATGCCGGGATGACGATGCCCTTGCTGTGGCCGCCGTTCAGCGGGACCCCAACCGCCAAGACCATCGTGGACATGCGGCGGCTCGTGCATGACATTCTGCCTAAGGTCTAGACCCGGCTCGGAGGGCGCCATATCTAATGCCGCCAGAGGAAGCAGTCAGACTTGACGAACCGCAAATAGGAGAATCTGCCTAACCATCGCCTCCAATCTGACCGCGGCCCGTTTGCGGTTCTGACTAAACTTAGAAAGTCGCGGCTGAGGCCTTGCCCCCGAGCGGGAAACGTTAGCCGACTTTTGCTTTGCCCGTGAGGATATGCTTTTCGATCTGATCATCTTTGACTGTGATGGCGTCCTCGTTGATAGCGAGCCGTTGGTGAATGAAGTCGAGGCGGAGCTGTTCACGCATCTTGGGATGGCTATGACCCCCGAGGAGGTTCGCGCCCTATTCAAAGGTAAAACCGTGGAAGAGGTCGTCAGGATTGTGGAGAAAAAAACTGCTCAGAGATTGTCCCACGAGTGGATCTACGATTGGGGCATGGCGACGGCGCTCGGTTTGGTCCGTGGGCTACGAGCAGTGCCGGGGGTACGAGACATTGTGGAGACGTTGTCATTAGAGAAGCACCCGATCTGCGTGGCGTCGCAGTCCCCTCCTGCCCGTGTAGCACTCTCGCTGATGCTCACAGGCCTCGATGTGTTCTTTGACGGTCGGATCTACACGGCTTCGATGGTTCCTCACCCCAAGCCGGCCCCGGACCTGTTCCTATATGCTGCCCAAAGTTGCGGGGCTCACCCGTCTGCCTGCGTCGTCATCGAGGATTCCCCGAGTGGGGTAACGGCCGCCGTAGCGGCGGGGATGGTTGCCTTCGGGTTCGCAGCCAGAGAAGATGCGTCACAGTTAGCGGCTGCAGGGGCGAGAGTGTTTTATACGATGCCCGAGCTGAGCAGGCTATTGGCGCTGGAAGAGCCATGAACCTGGCTAACGATATCCACAGCATGACTACCGCCTGCTTGCGGATTGGAATGAATCCAAAGAGACTCGGTTGGGCATAAGTAGTTAGTAACGTCAGGCGTCTCGAAAAGGGCTCACGGAGCAAAACGGTTCAATGAACTCATTTGCTCGGTTCACGGTTCTGGACACAACGTGGCCCCGTTGATGCGAGACGTTAAGCAATAGAAGATCCGGTCACGCATATGAAACGCATTATGTATATCGAGTACAAAGGGGATGGACTAGATAGGCCTGGGCGCATCGGCTGGGTAGAACTCTCACGGTCAGCGCGCTCTGACGTATACGGCGGCAAGCGATTCTTGAAAACAAAGTCGGGTTACAAATACAACTGCGTCGAGGAGGAGACCGGAGAGCACTATTGGATATCTGGCCCCAAACGCAAGGGCGGCGACAAGTTGTATGGCGGTGTAATTGAGATTGATGAAGATGCTCGAGTTGATTACTGGACCACGATTCGAGGTCAGCCCGAATCTGTCCATTTGAAGCAAACGACTTAACAGAGTTTTTCTCCAGCCTCGTTAGGCAACGGTATGTGGCTTTGAGTGGGAGCAAGCTTTATATGAAAACCAAGGAGGATGAACAAAATGCCTACAGCTACACACAACATCAACGAGCAGCCCTTTTTGCCCGGCCGTCTCGGCGA
>CAZUFQ010000542.1:0-5307 GCA_964618735.1 uncultured Enterobacteriaceae bacterium | reverse complement strand
AAAAAAAGGGCCAAGCCGACAGGTTTTCCTGTACGTTCAGCGATCAGCACTTCAAACTTGGGTTGGGCGCCAAACCCGTCGCGCAGCAGATCATCTGTTGTAGCTTTTACAGCGTCGGGTTCGTGCCCAAAAGCGGCGAGACCTTTGATGAACAAGAGAATCGTTTCAACGTCGGTCGGCGTCGCAAAACGAATAGTCACAGCCATAAAAAGTCGTTTTCTCCAAAGACCGTGCTACGTAGTGCGTGATGCGTGAACCATTGACTTTTCAGCTGGCATTTTATGCGCCACGTTTTACGCACCACGTAACACCCATCACGGCTCAGTCTTCACTAATCGGAAGTCTCCTTTAACTGCATTACGATAAAGATTAATTTGCCCGATGTGACGCGAACGCCCTTCGGAGTCACGTACGCCAAGTCCATCTTCCGGCGCCAGGCAACGCACGGCGATTTTGCCGATCTGCATGTTGTGATGCACCCGGTAAGCGGCCTCGCCAGTGTGCTCTAGTGGATATGTTTCCGATAACAGCGGGTGAATCGCACGCTTCACGACTAAGCGATTAGCTTCCCAGGCTTCCCGATAATTCGCAAAGTGGGAGCCGATGATCCGTTTTTTATTCATCCATAAATAACGATTGTCATATTCATGGTTATAACCAGTCGTTGAGGCGCAGGTGACGATCGAACCTCCTGGCCGCGCGATAAAAACGCTCGCAGCAAAGGTCTCGTGCCCAGGATGTTCATACACCACGTCTGGATCTTCTCCTCCAGTCATCTCGCGGATCTTCTTCCCTAAGCGACGGAGCTCTGACACATTTTGTGAGCCGTCGGGATTCCAGAACTGATACCCTTCAGCACGACGATCAATGACCCAGCGGGCGCCAATGGTTTCACAGAGCCGCACGCGCTCTTGTGAAGACACCACACAAATGGGAAAAGCGCCGGCATTGAGCACATACTGGATAGCGAAGCCGCCAAGTCCGCCGACCGCGCCCCAGATTAAGACAATATCGCCTTGTTTGATCTGCACGCCATTATGACTGACGAGCATGCGATAGGCCGTCGAATTCACCAGCGGCAGCGACGCTGCTTCTTCCCAGGTCAGATGAGGCGGTTTGGGCATGAGCTGATTCGCACGAACGAGCGCGACCTCCGCTAACCCGCCAAAATTGGTTTCGAATCCCCAGATGCGTTGGTCAGGATCGAGCATCGAATCATCGTGCCCGTCCGGCGCTTGCATATCCACATAATTGCAATGAATGGTGACTTCGTCGCCAGGCTTGAACAGCGTCACTCCAGGGCCTACGCGCAGGATGACTCCAGCACCGTCGCTGCCAATGATGTGATAGGGAAGATCATGGCGTTTGTCCCATGGGCTGCGCTTCGCCGCGCGCTCAAGAAACTGAAAGGTCGGAATCGGCTCAAAAATGGCGCTCCAGACCGTATTGAAATTGATGCTCGACGCCATGACCGCCACAACCGCCTCGTTAGGTCCAGGCTCAGGTACAGGAACTTCATCAAGGTGCAAACTGAGACGTGGATCTTTTTTCTCTGACTCTAGACCATCAAACATGCGGATTTCATCTTTGTGGGTGGTAATCGCTCGCATCGAAAACGGCAGAGGCAAGTTTGCATAGTCCGCCGGCTTTGCCTGTTCCGATAGAATTGCATCAAGGACGTTTTTCATGGCGTCGGCCATACAGGTGCTACTCCTCCCGGGAATTAGGATAATTTCATGATAGCGTATTTACGGGTCGATAAGCACGCCGGGGTTCAGCATCCCTTGCGGATCAAGGGCAACTTTGGCTGCGCGCAGCGCCGCTGCAAACAGCTCGGGACGTTGCCGATCGTACCAGGGCTTATGAATGCGTCCGACCGCATGATGATGGGTAATCGTACCACCGAGACGGATCACTGCGTCACACGCAGCAGCCTTCAGTGCTTGCCACTGCTCCATCTCACCGCCGCGTTTACCCGCGCCAAGGAACGTAAAATACGGCGCTGGTCCGTCTGGATACACATGGGTGAACCGGCACGACAGCACGCCGCCGCCACAAATCTCATCAAGCGTTTTCTGGGTCGACTCCATAACGCCGGCATAAAAGGCGTCGAAACGTTCCCACGTGATCGAACTCTCGACGGTGTCAAAGATAGCGCTCATCGCCACAGTCGTCCCCATATTGTAGGGCATGCGGATAAACGCGTCGCGCCAATCTCCTACTGATCCTTCTCGGCCTGCAGTCTCACCGCTGCCACGAATGACAACTCCGTTCGGCGTTGCGCCGCCGAAATCTTTGCAGCACTCTAACGCGCGATTGATCCACGACTCCAGCGGATGATCCGCCGACTCAAATCCCAGCATCAACATCGTCCCAGTACTGTCACCCACTTTATTGCGTTTGACCTCCATAGGATCGAGTAAGCGACAGTTGGTCGGATAGAGTCCGGATTGGCTTAAAGCGCGAGTCGCGGCGACGCCGTCTGCGAATCGTTCAAACCGCACGCCTGCGGAAGCGCGATACACGGGACGGTCCTGTAATCGCATCCAGGCTTCCGTGATAATGCCGAGAATCCCTTCGGAACCAATGAACATGCGGTCCGGGCTGGGTCCAGCGCCCGAGCCTGGCAGCCGACGAGATTCAAGAATGCCGCGCGGCGTTACGACGCGAAGTGACTCCACGAATTCGTCGATATGAGTGTACAGTGTGGCGAAATGTCCGCCCGAGCGCGTGGCAATCCAACCGCCCAAACTCGAAACCTCGAAAGATTGGGGATAATGCCGGAGCGTGTAGCCATGCGGGCGGAGTTGGTCTTCTAAGGCTGGACCATACACGCCGGCCTGGATGCGTGCGGCGCGCGAGGTTTTGTCAATCTCTACCACCTTGTTTAAGTAACGAAGATCAATCGACACTACCGAACGATGGGCCCCTTCCGCTGGCGCTTCAACACCGCCAGCCACACTTGACCCGCCGCCAAAGGGAATGGCAATGGCATTAACTTGGCTACACCAGTCAAGCACTGCAACCACGTCATTCTCGGTGCGAGGAAACGCGACTACATCGGGAGGATTCGGAAACTGTCGCCGGAAAGCGCGCAGCATATCAGGAAACGCCTTGCCGTAGGTGTGCGCGGCGCGATCGTAGGTCGACATCGAACAGATGGCTGCTAGGGACGTTGGCGGCGTAACACGAGGGGCGCGGAGTTCTAGCTCTTCAACCTTTGGTTCCGGCGCCAGTTCAAGATCGCTACGCCCTAGGCTCGCGGCCAAGCCTTTTGCGATCGCTTTTTTTTGCTCAGGGGTCGGTTGTTGATCTTCGTATCCCCATCCCCAAATTAAGGTGCGACGTTCTGACATGGGTGGAACCTTTCTTTTTTTAATGCATAAGCATTGGTGTTAATGTGAGCGACTTTTGCAAGCTCCCAGGTTGCTCCTCTGTGCGTTCGGGCTCTTACTTCTGTGGCTCGTTTTGTCTTAACTCCAGCACATTAAAGGTAGGCACGGGCTTGTGGAACCCCTTGAGGGAAAGTTCTCCCGCAGGTTCAACTTCGACCAACTCCGCTACCGCCGCGTAGACCCGTTGATTGATGAGGATTTGTCCACCCTGCGCCTCGCTGCACAAGCGGGAGGCAAGATTTGTCACCGTCCCAATAGCTCCATAGTCGAACCGCCCTTCGAACCCGATCTTCCCGAGGGTGGCGTACCCCTGGGCGATACCGACTCCGAAGCCCAACTGATAGCCACGTCTTCGCCATTTTTCAGTTAACTCACTCATCTGCTGACGCATGGCCGTAGCCATGCGCACGGCCCGTGCTTCAGGATCCGGACAGGGCAATGGATCGTTGAAAAAAACCATTATTCCGTCGCCAGCGAAGTGCTCTAGCGTTCCCTCGAAGCGAAAAATCAGGGTCCCCAAAGCGGTGTGATACTCCCGCAGGACTCCCATGACCTCTTCGGGCTCGGCAGTTTCGGAGAAAGCGGTAAATCCTCGCAGGTCACAGAAGACAACGGTGATTTCTCTCCTGTGACTCTCCAGGAGTTTCTCACCTCCCGAGGAAACAATGAGTTCGGCCAATTGCGGGGAGAAAAACCGCTTCAGTCGTCCGATGCGCTCCAGCTCGACAAGCTGCTCTTGTACTCGTTGTTCAAGCGTTTGGTTCCAGTCCGCCAACTGCTGTGACTGTGCTTCAAGATGGGCAGCTTGTTCCTGCACTGTGTCGTGGAGGGCTTTGATCCGCAGCATTGACTTGACTCTGGCGACCAAAGCCGCTTGATCTACAGGTTTCGTCAAGTATTCGTCAGCGCCCGCCTCCAAGCCGACGACCACATCTTTTGAGTCCGCCTTAGCCGTGACGAGAATGATCGGCATGAAGGGAAGGGAAGTATCTGCTTTGAGGCGACGACACACGTCGATTCCATCTATCTTGGGCATCATGATGTCCAGCAGGATTAGGTCCGGGTGCTGAGCTGTGGCGACGGCCAGTGCTTCCTCCCCGTCGGTCGCGGCCCCTCCGCCTGTTTTATTCCGTGAAATAGCGGTAATCACGCAATTGTTACCGGATCGGTCGAAACTTTCATCGCCATTTGGAATTTCAACTTTGCTGAAAGCGGCACAGCGTTCTTGGAATCGTAGACAACATAGAAGTTAGGTATGACTCCCAATACGCGCTGTTTCTCCGCCAGGTGGACCTGTTCGGTTGCGATCTGCTCCTGCGAAGCGTATACGGTCACTGAATCTGTAACGTTGTCCGTATTCATTCGTGCATCGGTTAAAAGGTACGCGCTGTGCTCGGCGGTCAACACGATTGGTGGTGACGTCCACTCCTTGAATCCGCTAGCGGACACGGCAACCTCATAAGATGTCCCCAGGCTTACGTCCGTGAACGCAAAAGCTCCGCTGTCGCCGGCGGTGGTCGATTCTGACTTGCACGGGCTTTGGCACTCAAGAACCACCTTGGCTCCGGGCACGACTGCATCATTAAGATCAAACACCGTTCCACTGATACTCCCGCGCCCGGACTCCGGCCGAGCAACGGTTTCAGCAAAGGCGCTCAAGCTGCCGATCATCGAAAGAAGCAACAGGTATTTCTTTAGCATCACGTTTCCTCTCACCCATGACAAAGGCAACGTGCGTGCCAAATCGGCGCCAATCGTAACTCCTTTGTTAGCAAGTACTCCCGGACGGACACCATTCGACGGCGTCGACGAATGTCGAAGATGACGACGACAGCTTTGAATGGGCTTGAAAGGGGTGCGTACACATGGACTCATGCTTACTGGATCTGGAAAGATACCAGATATAGCCATG
>CAZUFQ010000541.1:0-5309 GCA_964618735.1 uncultured Enterobacteriaceae bacterium | reverse complement strand
CGCCATTTTCGCTCTCCCTCTCTGGACGATTGCTTGAAGGCGTCATAGACTTCGCCTTTATTGAGAATCGGAAGTGGATCATCGTGGATTTCAAGACCGATCGAGTGACAACGACAGCACGTGTAGCCCGGGGATCGGCCTACCACGCACAGTTGTGCTTCTATGCCTTAGCGCTCGAACAACTGACGCAGCGCCCAGTTGCAGAACTCATCCTGCTCTTCGTGCGCTCTCAACAAATAGTGACTTTTCCCTGGGGAGAAGAGGACCGTCGTATGGCGGAAACACTAGTCCTCACGGCGCTAGTGCAGCCTGAGAGGGACAGATGAAGACGCTTGCCTTACCTTTCGTAGAAAAAGAATTTTACCTGGACGAGTTCCACGATAAAAGTCTCATGCTTATTGGGCGCGTCGCCGAACTGATGACGACGGATGACGAAGTGGAAGAGCTAGGAGAAGTCTGTCGTGCACTCCTCACGAACGAAACCAGAGTGCTGATTCTACTGGAAAGCACTGGCGCTAAAGAGGAACAGCGGCGGGTTGCCAGTTTTCAAAAAATGGTGACGCGCGGTCGCGGCGCCTCACTGTTGATGCCGACGCCCATTGCTCTCTCTGCGACAACCCCGGAAGATGAGTTGCTCGGCCAGATATGGTCTGTTCTCCGCACCTCGCCCTCATTTTTAGGCGTGTGGTCCGTGCAGGCTGAGCAACCGTTGTTGACCTGCGCTCGACAGGTAGCGACTCGATTGAAAGTGTATAAAGTTGTCGTACTGGATGCTGACGGAGGCATCTGCACCGGGGGAAGCCGCATTTCGTTCATAAATGGTCCGGTGCTATCTGAGTTGTTACGGCAGGGTGAAGCTGAATGGGCTGGGCTGGGTGCGCGGCGTCCCCTTTTAGAAGTCATCCGCGCCATGCTGGGAGGAGGGGTCGCTTCTATTTCTCTGTGCCCCGTGCAAGGGCTAGCGCGGGAGTTGTTCACTTATGAAGGCTGCGGCACGTTGTTCACGTTGGCGGACTACTGTCGTGTGGAGCGGTTGGGGATTGACGATTTCCACGAAGTGGAGAAATTACTGGAACGGGGCGAACGCGAGGGTTTCCTCAAGGCGCGCACGGTGTCAGAGATTGGACAATTGCTCCTCCATGGTTATGGCGCCCGTTTAGGAACTGCGGAAGGAGAGATGGGGGGGGTCTGCGCCCTCCTGCCTTATCCTGAGGACAATGCTGCGGAGATTGTGGGACTCTACACGATTACCCGCTTCCAGGGAGAAGGGATCGGGAGTCGCTTGGTGTCCCTGATGATTAGCGAAGGGGAGGCGCAGGAATTGACGTATCTCTTTGCGGTTACGACGCAAGACGGCGCCCAACGCTTATTTGAACGGCACGGGTTTCACCGCGTCACACCAGAAGACGTTGCTGAGGCTAAGTGGCGTGGTTACGATCTCAAACGGAAAGAACAAGTCGCGGTATACCGGCGTGAATTACCTCTGCCGGAACGAGGATTGGGGTTATGATCGTTGGTATCGATATTGGCGGGTCAACGACGGACGCAGTGCTCCTAACAAATGGAGAAATTGTTGTCATCACGATTGAAACGGGGGATCCTCTTGCCGCAGCGGCTGGCGCCTTGGGAAAGCTGCTGAGCACGGTAGGCGGACGGCTAACTGATATCCAAGCGGTTGCGGTCAGTGGCGGCGGCGCACGCTGCCTTGAAGACCAACTCTTCGGCGTGCCAGTGCACAAGGTGCCGGAGATCGAAGCCATCGGAGTAGGCGGCAGTACTCTGGCGGAGAAATCGTCCGCCCTTGTTGCTTCGCTCGGCACGGGCACTGCATTAGTGTCCGTGCGAGACAAACTTATTGAGCACGTTGGCGGCACTGGCGTTGGTGGCGGTACTCTCCTGGGCCTGGCCCGGCATTTGCTTGGAGTATCAAGTTTAGACACTCTTGAAAAGATGGCGGCTGATGGTGATCTCTCCCGGGTCGATCTTACGGTAGGAGACATTGCTGGTGGACCGGTCGGCATCGTGCCCGCAACCGCGACAGCGAGCAACTTTGGCAAAGTCCGCGCTGATCCGGCGCAAGCTGACAAGGCTCTAGCTTTAGTAAATCTCGTGGCTGAAGTGACATTCACGCTCAGTCTCATGGCGGCCCGTGCACGTCAACATACCGATGTTGTCTTGACAGGAAAACTCACCCGTGTCAGATCGTTGCGAGATCGCCTAGAAGTGTTACGACCACGTCGGGGAGAAAATGTGATTATTCCACCTTATGCGGAATACGCCACGGCCATTGGCGCTGCACGGTCTGTTAGTGCTCTTTTCTAAATCGAAGCTGGCTCCTTTTTTGCACAAAAATACTAGAGAAGAAAGGAGAAGGTCTCCCCTAGCAGTAGGAGAAAATTATTTTCTTAAGAAAGGAAAAAATAACCACGGCGAAGAGCATCCTTGACTTGACTTCGCGCTTTTCTCTACTTAGGATTACACAGTTTCCATCGCCTCTACTAGGTGAATGAACCTGTCAGGGGAACCTCCCTCGATATAAATTTGCTACGCTTGCGTATTTGGGATTCTGCTAATAGCACTGAGACCTTCTTTTGCTCCAGTTTTTTCATGAAAATGGGAGCAGGGGGTTCTTTGTGCTTGGTGATCTGCCACAGAAAGGGATTATAGGCGCCTTATGGAGAAACGGAAAGAAAGGCTGCAAGCCATCCCACATCCAGAGAAATCTTTGTTAAGCGCGCCTGAGGCTATCCATCCACTTTCTCCGGACGTTTCACCGGCCGAAGAGATCGATAGCGTTATGTCTATCTTTGAAGACATAGATATCGAGGCTGTTGATGTGCTTGAGGAAGAAGCTCCGTTAGGTATTGAGCTTCCGAAGCGCGATGAAGAGGAATGGGAAGAAGAAGCGCCGGTCGCGGAAGAGCCGACGACAGGCGATACTTCAGACCCCGTGCGCATGTACTTGCAGGAGATGGGCAACATCCCTCTGCTCAGTCGGGAAGAAGAAGTCGCTATCGCCAAAGAAATCGAAGCTGGGGAAAAACGAGTAAAGTGGGAACTGTTTTCTTCTCCTCTTGCGCTGCGGTCTGTACTGTCATTGGGCGAGAAACTCAAGCAAGGAGAAATTGAACCTCGCCATGTCTTTGGCGACGATGAGGAAGAAGTTGACGCTTCTGGTAAGGAAGATCAGCGAGTTGAATTCTTTTTGAGCCGGATGGGGCCTCTTAAGCGTCTCACGCATGAGCGCGAAAAGCTAGAGGAAATGCTCCATAAACGTTTACCAGGGAAAGATAAGGAAAAAGCGTTCAAGAAGTTTCATGAAGTCCGTGAAAAAATCCAAGCAGCCCTGACCGCTTTACCGCTGGGTCGCAAACATATCACTGCGCTGGTAGAAAGATTAAAAGAGATCGGCTCTTCACTAGATTATCAGGTGAGACTCTGCGTCCGCCAAGAAGAGTTGGTAAAGTACAAGTCGGCGGAAATCATCTCCTTGTCGCGGATTCTGAAAGTTGGCGGCCCACAAGCCGCAAAACTGACCTCTCAGTTGGGGAAGGCAGTGGCTCCGCAGGTGGTCGAGGCGAGTAATATCATCCAGAATGCTCGGAAAGAAATCCATAAAATAGAGACGGAGTTAGGGATGACTAGCGAGGACTTGCATAACTCGCTGCTCATCATTGCCCGGGGCGAATATCAAGCTCAAGAAGGCAAGCGGCGGCTGATCGAGGCCAACCTTCGTCTGGTTGTGAGTATCGCCAAACGATACGTCAACCGCGGTCTTGGTTTTCTCGACCTTATTCAGGAAGGCAACATTGGACTTATGCGGGCGGTAGAAAAGTTCGAATACCAACGTGGGTATAAATTTTCTACCTACGCGACGTGGTGGATTCGGCAGTCCGTCAGTCGGGCGATCGCTGACCAGGCGCGCACGATCCGCATTCCCGTCCACATGATTGAAACCATTAACAAAGTGCTGCGAACGTCTCGGTATCTCGTGCAGCAATTAGGACGCGAACCCACGCCAGATGAAATTGCTACACAAATGGAAGTTCCTGCCGATAAAGTCCGTAAAGTTCTGAAGATCGTCAAAGAGCCAGTTTCCCTGGAAACACCAATCGGTGATGACGAAGAAAGCTCGTTAGGGGACTTTGTTGAAGATCGCCAGACCTTATCGCCGGCTGATGCAGCGATGGCGTTAAGTTTGGAAGAGCAGACACGTAAAGTCTTGGCGACTCTCACCCCTCGTGAAGAACAAATTCTGCGCATGCGATTCGGCATTGATGAAAAGACGGACTTCACCTTAGAGGAAGTCGGTCAACGTTTTGCCGTCACGCGTGAGCGTATTCGCCAAATCGAGGCAAAAGCGTTGCGTAAGCTGCGCAATCCGAACCGGGCGAAAAGCCTGGAAGCATTTATTGATGTCTAACTGAACGCATGGCAAGTCAGGAGGGGGAAGGGGCAAGATGGATAAACAACGGAGGAGTTTGTGAGTGCAAAAGAATTAGAACGACAACTGAAACAATGGCGTGAGACTCGGGCTCGCAAAGGAGTGCAACAGTCTGTTTCAGATCGCCGTATGGTCCGCGTAAATGGGCAGGAGGTCGTGGTGATCACCAAGGCCCGCAGCAAAGCCCAAGGATAGTTTTCCTACCTGCCCTGTCAGAGGGGCTGCTACAAATAGTTTTGGACTGCCGCACAGAACTCGGTAGTGGATGATGAGCCGCCTTGATCGGGAGTCAATGGGCGACCGTCGGCGTACACGTGCGAAATGGCGCGGTCTAACTGTATAGCGGCGTCTTCATACCCGAGATAATCGAGCATGAGGACTGCAGACAATAATGTTGCCGTCGGATTAATAATGTTGCGCCCGGCAATGTCAGGAGCAGAACCGTGGACAGATTCAAAATAGGCGTAATGCTGTCCGTAGCAGCCGCTAGGCGCTAAACCGAGACCACCCATCGTGCCTGCGGCGGCGTCGGAGAGAATATCTCCGTATAAGTTGGGCATGACCACGACGTCAAACTCTACGGGGCTGGCGACCAGGCGGCGAGCGAAATCGTCAACAATGTATTGTTCGTAGCGAATATCCGGATATTCATTCGCCGTTTCCTCTACGATGCGGCGGAACAAACCGTCGCTTTCCCGGAGCATGTTGTATTTGCTCGTGCAGGTCAGTTTGCCCTTCCCGCCTCTGGCTTTCCGTTTCCGCGCAAGTTCATAAGCGAACCGGGCGATGCGGCGGCTCCCTTCTTCGGTGATGACTTTGATGGCGAATTTGCCAATTGGGGAAGTGTCCAGCGGCTCGCGCGTCC
>CAZUFQ010000540.1:0-5328 GCA_964618735.1 uncultured Enterobacteriaceae bacterium | reverse complement strand
TTCCATGATCCTAGCAAGATGGACGATTTATAACGGAAATAGCCGGAGGTGGCTCAACTGGTTGCTTTGGAAATGAACCGGGAAATTACCACGCGCATTGCCTGGAAGCCCTATATGTTTAATGCGGCCTTTCCCCAGCTGCTCAAGGGCGTGGACACCCCGACGCTTATCGTGTGGGGCAAGGAAGATCAGATCACGCCGCTCAACTGCGGGGAGCGTTATATGCAAACGTTGCCTCACGCGCAGTTTGTGACATTGAATGCATGTGGTCACTTTGTTGAAATCGAGAAGCCTGCCGAATTAGCGCAACTGACGTTGGAATTTCTCAAGAAGTAAATACGAAAGAAAGACTTGAGACTCTAGGCTTGAGAGTTTTGCCATGGAGACTCCGACCCACGGCTTAGCCGTGTTTCGCTGAAAGCCGACAGTACATTGCTGAAGGCTGAGAAAGGGGAGGGTGCTATGCATCTGATGTATTTTACTGAACAGCCCATGTCTGCATATCCACAAGAAGAAGGAGAGAAATTTGGCTATACCGCGCTCCTCTTCCCTAACAAATTTTTCAATCCTCAGGAAGCGAGCCGGCTCTATAATGAACGGCTTGAAGAGTACGTGTATGCAGAAGAGTGCGGCGTCGACGGCATCATGTTGAATGAGCACCATAACGCGCCGTTCTGCATGCAAGCGAAGGTCAACATTTTCGCCTCTATCCTCGCTGGCATGACGAAACGAGTGAAGATCGTGCTGCTGGGCAATCCCCTGCCTATTGCGGATAACCCTGTACGATTGGCCGAAGAGCTGGCCATGATCGACCTCGTCTCCAAAGGGCGCTTAGTTTCGGGCTTCGTGCGCGGCGGCGGTGTGGAATCGATTGCAACAAACGCCAATCCCGCCTTCAACCGTGAGCGTTTCAATGAAGCGCACGACCTGATTATCAAAACCTGGACCCAGCCGGGACCATTCCGCTGGGAAGGCGACCACTATCAGCTGCGCGTGGTCAATCCTTGGGTGTTGCCGCTGCAGCAACCACATCCGCGTGTATGGATTCCTGGCGTAGTCAGCCGTGAGACTATTATCTGGGCGGCTGAGCACGGTTATCCTTACATCATTCTCAACGCGCCAATTGAGGAAAGCAAAAAGATCTGGCAGCTGTATGATGAAACGGCTGCAACCGCAGGCTTTACCGCTGGACCGGAACATCGGGGTTATCTGGTGCGTTGTCATGTCGCAGAGACAGAAGAAAAAGCCATTGAGAACGCCAAGCAGTTCATGTGGATGCAAGGAGAATTTACCGGTCTCACTCATCCTTTATGGGCGTCTCCTGCGGGCTATTTAGGGGCCTGGGCGCGCAAGCCGCTGGCGGAATTCCGCGTTGGTCGCCGCAAACAAAGCATGCCGCCGTTTGAGAAGCAGCTCGCCGCGATGTCGTTAATTGCCGGCACCCCCAAGCAAGTAATCGAGAAACTACGAGTGATTGTTGAGGAAACGCGTCCATCGATTTTGGCGTTGTGGGGCAATGACGGCAACGTGACGCACCAGGACTCCATGAGCTGCATCCGCCTGCTGGGACAAGAAGTGATGCCTGCCATTCGGGAAATAGGCGATAAACTTGGCTTGAAGAGTCCGTTCGAGGCCAATTCACCACTCAGTCTGGCGCACATGCAAAAAGGCCAAACGTCGGCAGCGGCGGCGTTGTAACACAGGCTGGGCGCGCCCTGTCGCGTCCAGTGTTTTCCACCCCTTACGGAAAAAAGGAGGATCGTTATGGGAGCTGCAGAAAATAAGAAAGTTATTGAAGACGTGTTCGCGGCGTGGGGACGCGGCGACGGCGCGGCCTTTTTCAACATCCTCGATGAAAAGGTGCGCTGGACTGTGATTGGCTCCTGCCCAGTTTCGCGCACGTACAATAGCAGACAAGAATTTCTTGAAGGGGCGGCCAAGCCGCTGAGCGCACGGCTCGCGGGTCCCATTCAACCCACTGTGCGCAACGTCATCGCCGAGAACGATCAAGTCGTCCTCCAATGGGAAGGTCGCGCGGCGACCAAATCAGGAAAACCATACAACAATAGCTACTGTTGGGTCATGCGCTTAGCTGACGGAAAAGTAACAGAAGGCACGGCCTATATCGACACCGAGCTCGTGACGGCATTGTGGAATTCCTAACTGCGTAGGATCTTACGAAACACGGGTGGCCCATCGTTGCCGTTGCTTTTGTTTTCTTCACACGGTGTTCGTAAAACATAATAGAGATGAGCGTGAGCGATCTCACCATAGCGCTGACGCTCATGTTGACACAATCAAAAAAGAGAGAAACGCGGTCAGCCACAGCGCTCCCATGACGACGAACCGGAGCTGAGGCATGTCTCCTCCCTGTTTCTTCAGCAAAATGTGGGCGAGATCACCTTGTGTTTAGGACGATTTGATTTGTCTTTATCCATTGGTTCACCCTTCGACAGGCTCAGGGTGAACGGAAAAAGCTCTCACACTCAGGAAAAAACCCGTTCGTGCTGAGCTTGTCGAAGCACGTTAGACCCCGCGCCTTGGTAAATCTATTGTAAGTTGCTATAGGGCTGCTCCGTCAAGTCTTTGACGTTTCCTGTCGAAAGTGAATCCGTATTCTCGAAGGCAACTTTCACAACAACAAAAAAACGCCTTGTTTTTCCAACTGATCTTCTTGTGAAAGAAAGAATCGCTCTCTGGCGCCCGAATTGCTCCCATTGCTTGTCTCCTAAGTGAGGATGAGAAGGGATAAGGAATAGAGGGATATGAAAAAAGAAGCCTTAGTGATGACAGCGAGCGACACGCGCAAAAAAGAGAAGACTGACCCCGCACGAATTGTGGTGCTGCGAGAACGGCGCACTTCTTCTCGGATGCCTTGCGCTGCGTGCGGATCGCGGCGCAAGACCTGGCAAAGCAGGTTGGGATGGGTCTGCACGAGCTGCTTCGATCAGTGTAAAGAGACTGCTGAACAGCTCATTGAAGTTGGAAGCGGCGTCTCTCGTATGCGTCACGCCTACGAACTTGCGGTGCTTTCTTACCACGCTGCTCATGAAGGGTGCTTGGCTGAAGACTAGGGCGCTTGCCTCGAGTGGGCGACGCGCACGGCTCTGCAACGGTTTTATTTAATAGCGTAGGCGTTCGGAGGAGAACCAACGCCTCCTGGCAGATTCAGCGGCGCCGAAACAAGCATAAACTCGTACACCTTGTCTTTCGCACACTCCTGCGCGAGTACGTCCAAGTCCCAGACTTCCCCAATTGGTAGGCCTTGCAGTGCGATCAAGCGCCGATGTTGAAATCCGGTACTCGTTTCCACGGGTAGCGCTTCAAGGGCGACATTGTCCGCCGCAATAGCCGCAAACTGTTGATCCCACACCCACCCCGCAGTCGCCTGACTCGGGTCCAGCCCAGGGCACGCCATGCCGTCAGCGCCGGGGTGCAGGGTCCCTCTGAGCGCCTCACGCCCAGTTTCATCTAACGTTTTGTACCAGGCGAGCCAGCCAGTGCGGAGCAGGAGAATGTCGCCAGGCATGAGCTGCACCTGTTCCACATTTCGGACTTCTTCGAGAAAGGCTCCGTCTATAGGAAATCTCTTCGTCGCTACGAGCGGCGCTCCTTTTCGTTCCATATATCCGGCGGCGTCGAGCAACACCCCTCGACCAATAATCCCATGCTGGGCCCAGTGTTCGATGCCGAGTTCACCTTTCTCATCCAGGTCTGCGTCCTGTCTGCCGCCGTAATAGCCAAACTCACGAAACCGAATGTGACGGAGGCTGTCCCATTGACTAGAACCTTGCATGGCAAAGTTATCTACATAATCGTCTCTTCCACCGCGGTTTACTTCGATGTGATGGCGATAGCCTGAACGAAAACCGCCATACAGGGTAATTGGGAAATTCAGCGGCAAGTTAAGGTTGATAACTTGCCCGGTGCGGACTAACGTCGCAGCCTGCTTCACCCGTTCGGGGGTTAAGAAATTGATGGTTCCAAGTTGATCGCTTCGACCAAACACATCCCACGCATGACGTTCTCCGGTCTGGGCAACCAGCGGAAGCTGGGCAAACTTTGGCGTAGCACTCATGATGCCCCTCCTATTCTCCAGGCTTTCTCATAAAGAGGAAGTTGAGGAAATTGTCAACACAGCCTGTCCTTCTCTATGAAGGGAAAATGTAATAAAATCTTACCTAGACAAACGTTCGTGAGCAGGCGGGGTAGGAAGAGTGGGGCGGACGGATGAGGAAGGTCATGGACGACACTAGGAAAACCAAACAACAATTGCTCCTAGAGCTTGGCGCTTTACGCACCCAAGTAGAGCAACTTCAAGCATGGAAGGCTGAGCACGAATCCCAGCAAGCGTTGGAGGAAGCCTTGCGCAAGGCGCATGCCGAACTAGAACGCTCGAATGAGGCTTTACGCGAGAGTGAGGAGCAGTATCGCGGTATTTTTGAGAACGCCAATGACATTATTGCAACGTTCTCTCCAGACGGTGTAATTACCAGCGTCAATCGAGCAGCGGAGATCACGCTGGGCTGGACAAAGGACGAATCGATCGGACAGGATTATCGCCGCTTTGTCACTCCAGCCTCTGTCGCTATCGTTGAAGAGCGCACCCGACAGTTCTTTCTCGGCGCCAAGTTGCAATCCAATATGGAGGTTGAAGTCTACCGGAAAGATGGTGGGACTGTCTTGTTCGAGTGTCGCGCGCGCCCAATCCGTGACCAGAGTGGGAATGCGGTTGGTTTCCAAATTGTCTATCGGGATATTACCGCACGTAAACAAGCGGAAGAAAAACTGCGACAAGCCAAGGAGGCTGCGGAAGCGGCGAACCAAGAGAAAAGCGAGTTTCTCTCTACCATGTCTCATGAGTTGCGCACCCCGCTGCATGTCATGCTCGGCTATGCGGATTTGCTGCTGACCGAGGAGTACGGACCACTCGAAGAGCAGCAGAACACCGTGCTTCGGAAGATCGACAAAAGCGCTCATGATTTACTTGAGCTGATCAGTGGAGTCCTCGACTTCAATAGGTTGGAAGCTGGACGCATGCCAGTCGAATTGACCGCAGTGAACGTAGAAGAGTTGCTGAGGGAGATAGAAGAAGAAACGCAAGGATTACAGGAGTTCTCCGGATTAGAATTTTTGTGGCGGATAGAACACAACTTACCAGCCCTCGAAACTGACGCCGACAAACTCAAGATTGTCGTCAAGAATTTAGTGCAGAATGCGATCAAGTTCACTCAAACTGGAAGCGTTACCATATCGGCTGCGCCGTGGGAGAACTGCGTCACAATTAGTGTAGCCGACCCCGGGATCGGGATTCCCTCGCAATGGCAG